>NZ_JBSMEZ010000157.1:0-15151 GCF_056498605.1 Profundibacter sp. | reverse complement strand
TCGGGCCGGATGCCCAGCACACACCCCTATTCTGATGGAGCCGAGCCGCGTGTGGTGTGTCTGGAAAAGCCATTGACGGTTGCGGGATTAAGGGCGGCTCTGGAGACCGGCGATGCGTCGCCAATATCTGCGGTTGGCAAGTAACTAGCCGTCAATAGCCGCCAGATGCGCCGCGAACCCGTCACTTTGCATCAGCCGCTTGCACCGTTCAAAGCGCCCCGTGGCATAGGCCCAGAAATCCTCGGCAGGGTTGCCATCGGCGTACTGGATCAACCCCCACAGCGTCCATAACAGGTCGCACATCGCCTTGTAGATCACCATGCGGCCGATCTGGGCTTTGGTCGGTTCAGTGCCGAAATAGGCCCGCAGCATGTCCATATCCTGCGCAACCGTGAAGCCGGCCTCGACCGACAGATCGCCTAGATCCCACAGCGGGTCATTCATGCCGGAGTATTCCCAGTCGATGATCCACATTTTAACGCCATCATCCAGAAAGTTTTCACACAACGGGTCGCAATGGCAGGGGGCAAGCGGAGCGGGATTGTCGGCCAGAACCTGTTTGACGGGAAGGGCGGCTTTGACGATATCTGCGTAGCCATCGGGCAGGGTGGTGTCCTTGCCGGAAAGTATTTTCAGATAGTCGTCGATCATGGTGAACAGTTCGAACCGGAACTGGAACTCCTGCTTTGAGTTGTGCAGTTTAGCCAGCGCCACACCGGCCCGCGCGGGGCTGCCATCACGGTTGGCAAATTGCGCGGGCGTCATGGTTTCAGCGTCAACGCAGTGGCTGATCATGATGCCGCTTTGCCAATCGGCCCACAGGATTTCCGGTGACACACCCGCCTGATATGCGGCCTGTGCATTGTGCAATTCCACAGCACGGTCGATGTAGTCATCGGTGCCGTCACCAGGGATGCGCACGATCAAGGTTTCTATATTATTATCAATGCGATAAACGAGGTTTGTTAATCCTCCAAGGCGCGTGGTCTTATAGCTGTCACAGGCCCCCCCCACAAACTGCGGCAGGTTCTGCAAAGCATTGTAAACCGCATGTTGATTGTCCGGCATATCAGTCCCCGCTCATGATTTTAATTGTGAATTATCAGTGTTATACAGCCCTAAGCTTACCTTTGTTATCGCATGGCGTTCGCCAAAGACTTCCAGCTCAAATGTAGTTTCCCCGCACAGTGCATCGGGCAAATAGCCATAGAGGATGGTTTTGCCCACCGTGACGCCGAATGCAGCGCTTGAGCTCAGCGACACCACCTTGCCGTCATGCAGAATTGTCTCGCCTCCAAACAGCGGTAATTCCACGTCCGAAGTAAAGCAGCACAACCGCTGTGCCACCCCGCCGGTTTTCTGCGCCTCTAGCACCTCGCGCCCGATAAAATCGCCCTTGGATTTCAGATGCACCCGAAAGCCCAAACCGGCCTCTACGGGTGTGTAATCCGGCGTGATATCGGCGCTCCAGTATAGATACCCCTTTTCCATCCGCAGGCTGTCAATTGCCCGATAGCCAATGTCGCGGATGCCGTGCGCAGCGCCATGTTCACACAGCAGATCATAGACATGTAGCGCGTATTCGGTGGGGATGTGAAACTCCCACCCCAGCTCGCCAACATATCCAATCCGGATGGCCCGCACAGGGGCCGCTCCAATCAGAATATCGCGGCAGGTGGCAAAGGGGAAGGTCGCGTTGGAAACGTCGCTTTCGGATGCCGCTGCCAGCACATCACGCGCCTTTGGTCCCGCGATGTTAATCACCGCGCGGGCGGATGTGACTTCGATCAGGGTAGCGGTGCCGTCATCGGGCAGGTTGCGTCTGATCCAGTCGCTGTCATGCACACCGAAACCGGCACCGGTGACGATATAAAAATGGTTTTCTGCCAGCCGCGTAATGGTCAGATCGGCCTCGATCCCGCCGCGTTCGTTACACAACTGGGTGTAGATGACGGCACCCACGGATTTATCCATATTCGATACCGCCATGTGCTGGATCGCGTTAAACGCGCCGCTGCCGACCAGTTCAAACTTGGCGAAACTGCTCTGGTCCGTCAGGGTCACGCCTTCACGCACCGCACGGTGTTCGTCTGCGGCGTATTTCTTCCAGCTGGGGTTCAAGAAACCCAGCTGATCCACGGCTTCCACGCCATTAGGTGCAAACCAAAGCGGGCGCTCCCAACCGTTTTTGGAGCCATAAACGGCCCCCTTGTCCTTTAACCGTTGATAAAGCGGCGACAGGCGCAATTGGCGCACGGCCTCGGCCTCGGCCCCAGGGTAGCGCATCTTATAGTGGTGCGCGTAATGCTCGACCGCGCGGGGATACATAAACGCTCGCGCGCCGTGGTGCGCCCCAAAACGCCGGTTATCCAACGGCCACAGGTCCAGTGATGGTCGCCCCTCAACCAACCACTCGGCAATCATTTCGCCAGCGCCGCCGCCCGCAGCGATGCCGTATAGAAACCCTGTTGCCAGCATCAGGTTGCTGAAATCGGGCACCGGCCCCATGACAAAATCACCGTCCGCCGAATAGGGGATCGGGCCGTTGATCACTTGGCGGATACCGACCTCGTTTACGATGGGCGTTACCTGTGCGGCACATTCGGCTAAGGGCGCGAAACGGTCCAGATTATCGGGCAGCAATTGGCGCACGAAATCACCAGGGATGCCACGGTCACCAAAGGCCACGGTGTCGTCCTCATACCCACCGATCACCAGCCGACCGCCTGCGTCGGGTTTGTAATAAACCAGCCGGTCAGGGTCGCGCAGGGTGGGCAGATTGTCAGGGCAATCGGGGATTGGCTCGGTCACGATATACTGGTGCTCGACCGCACAAGCGGGGATTGTCAGGCCCAGTTTTGCGCCCAACTCGCGGCTCCACATGCCGGAGGCGATGGTCACGGTTTCGCACTCATAGGTGCCGTTGGTGGTGATCACTTCGGTCACGCGACCACCTAAAACGGTGAAATCCAGCACCTTCACGCCCTGTTTCAACGTGGCTCCGTGCAGCCGCGCGCCGGCCGCAATGGACTGGCATAATCCGGCGGGGTCAACATGGCCGTCCGACGGGATAAAGGCCGCACCTTCCAGCCCCGTGGTGTCGATATAGGGGAACAGCGCCTTGGCCTCGTCCGGCGTGATGATGTTCATCTCCAGCCCGAAACTGCGCGCTATTGTTGCCAGTCGCTTGGCCTCGAGCATCCGGTCCTTGGATGCTGCCAATCGCAGGCTGCCCACCTTTTTCCAGTCGCAATTCAGATCGGTTTCTTCCTGCAACCTGTCATACATTGCAACAGATTTTTGCAGCATTCGCGTGGTGTTACGCGATGACCTTAATTGCCCAACCAATCCCGCCGCATGCCATGTCGCCCCTTCGGTCAGGGCGGCCTTTTCCAGCAGCACTACATCTTTTTCACCGGATTTAGCCAGATGGTAGGCGATGGAGCAGCCAATGATACCGCCGCCAATGATCAGATGCTTAACAGAGTGGTCCGCCATGTATTATCCCAGTATTTCCAACAGTTCGTGGTGCAGTTCGGGGGTGGCTGCACTGACCACACGCCCGTCCGATTCCAAGGTCAGTGGTGCGCCATCCCAATCGGTAACCACCCCGCCTGCCGCCGTGATGATCGGCACAAGCGGCAAGTAATCGTAGGGCTGCAAATCGTAATCCACACAGGCATCTATCTGCCCCGACGCAACCAGCGCATGGGGGTAGCAATCATACCCCAGCCGCCGTTCACGCCCCGACAGACATAGCGTGCGAAACAGGGTTGGCATCAGGGTGGCCAGCTTGTTGCCCTCGTTGATGTAGAGGAACGCATCGGCAAGCGCTGTGACCTCTGATACCGCAAGCCGTGTCCCGTTCATAAACGCGCCTTTGCTGGTGCCGGTATATACCTCGCCCAACTCCGGCATCCGCACCACGCCCAGCACGGGATCACCCCGTTCCAGCAGCGCAATCAGCATCCCGTATAGCGGCATGCCCGAAATAAAGCTGCGGGTGCCATCAATCGGGTCAATGATCCACTGATAGGCACTGTCGCTGGTAACCTCGCCGAATTCCTCGCCCAGAATGGCGTGGTCGGGGAAATGTTTGGCCAACCCGTCACGGATGAACCGCTCGCAGGCCTGATCGGCGATGGTGACGGGGCTGTCATCGCCCTTGTGTTCTATGTCCAGTTTTTGGCGGAAATACTGCTTCGGGATATCTTCGGCCTGATCGGTAATCGCAAGAATGGTCTTCAAATATTGCTGCATCTTAGTGTTCTCTGTTCGGGGTCGCCATCAGTAGCGAGATTTCGTTCTCTGCCAGCATATCAACGATTGCGGCGGGCGGGGAATTTTCCGTGATCAGGATGTCGAAACTGGATGGGTCAGCAATTGCAATGGGGGCGCGGATGCCGAATTTTGCACTATCAGCCAGCACAATGCGGGTCTGGGCGCGTTTGACGGCTTCGGCCAGAAGATCCGCCTCCTGGATGTCATGCAGCATAAATCCGACCTCGCCATTGATCGCGCCCGCTGAAAACACTGCATATTGCACGTTAAAGCGGCGGATAAATGCAAGTGCGTCCTGCCCGAATGCGCCGCCGTCATGACCGCGCAATTCACCACCGGCAAAAAACACGCGGTTGTTGTTTCGCGCGGCCAGCGTGCCTGCCACAGTCAGCGAATTGGTGACGATATACAGGTTGCGATGGTTGCGCAGCGCGCTCGCAGCATAGGCGGTGGTGGACCCGATATCCAGAAACAGCGAATCCCCGTCTTCAATGATTTCGGCCAATTTGGCCGCCAGTTGGCGTTTGGCCGTCGCGTTTTTATCCATTCGCGCCTGAAACGGCTGTTCGGTCAGGGTTAAATCCTCGGCCAGCAACACGCCGCCATGCACCTTGCGCACCTGTGATTTAGCCTGCAACGCTTTGATATTGCGCCGAACTGTTTCATCGGAAACTCCCAACCGCTGCGCCAGATACCCTACACGGCATGACCCGCCCGCAAGGCGCAATTCCTTTAGAATTTCCTGTTCGCGGTGGTTTGATCGAGGGGCATCTGCCTGCATTTCAATCCCTGTCTATCGGTGTGGTTTTTCGCCAAGCTACGGCGCAAAACCCCAAAAGCCAACGAAAAACCAAATAAACCCACAAAATACTGCCAAAATTGTTGACGAATGCAGGTTTTGCCCTCACGCTTTGCCCAAGGCGGGGCGAATCCCGTCACAAATCCTGGGAGGTGCCCGATGAGGCATATAATGAAAAGCGTCCTGATGGGCGCCGCTGTAGGTGTTTTTACGACCACGGCATCATTGGCGGATGTTGAATCTGCCGATCCACTAAAACTGACATTGCACGACTGGTCCGGTCAATTGATCAACACCCAGATCATGGGCGCTGTGCTGGAAGAGGCCGGATATAACATCGAATATGTCCAAGCCGATTACATCGCGCAATTTGCCGGCCTGAAAACCGGTGACTTAACGCTGGCGATGGAAATCTGGGCCACAACGGGCCAAGAAGCGCTGGACGAAGCTGTGGGCACCGGCAACGTTGAGAACGTTGGCGAAACCGGCCTGCAAGCGATTGAGGAGTGGTGGTATCCGCTCTATATGAAAGAGCGCTGCCCGGGTCTGCCGGACTGGAAAGCGTTGCAAGCCTGTGCATCGGAATTTTCCACCGCCGAAACCGCACCAAAGGGGCGCTATGTTGGCGGGCCTGTCACATGGGGCGGGTTTGATGATGAACGGGTCGAGGCACTTGGCCTTGATTTCGAGGTTGTCCATGCGGGCACCGATGCGGCGCTGTTTGCTGAACTTGAATCCGCTTATCAGCGCGAGGCTCCCGTCATTCTGTGGGTTTACGTACCGCATTGGGCTCCGGCGAAATTTGACGGCGAGTTTGTTGAATTCCCGCCCTATTCGGCCGAATGCTATTCGGACCCGTCCGTCGGTGTGAACCCCGACAAGGCCTACGATTGCGGCAAACCCCGCGGCCCGATCTGGAAGGCCGCATGGTCCGGCATGAAAGACAAATGGCCCGGCGCGCATAAGATCGTTCAGGCTTACACCCTGACCAACGAAGAAATGAGCGCAATGGTTGGCGAGGTTGATCTGGACGGCAAATCCATCGACGACGTGGTTGACGCATGGATGGACGCCAATGAATCCCGCTGGCAGGGCTGGATTGCACAATAACAGATGCGCGGGGCCGGATATCTGGCCCCGCCACACCCTGAATACAGGCCGCAAAAAAATGACCAAACCCGCAAAACTAATCTGCAAAGACCTGTGGAAAATTTATGGCCACAATGTCGATGCTATCGTCGAGGCTGCCGATTTCCCTTGGCATGATCTTGACTTTGACAAGCACGGATTGATCGGGGCGGTGCAGCATGTTTATCTTGAGGTCGAAGAGGGCGAGATATTCGTCATTATGGGGCTGTCGGGGTCGGGCAAATCCACTCTTGTGCGCCTATTGTCCGGCCTGATTGAACCCACAGCGGGCGAATTGTTGTTTGACGGGCAGGACATGTTAAAAATGTCCGAACGCGAGTTGATCGAAATCCGCCGTCACAAGATGGGCATGGTGTTTCAACATTTTGCTCTGTTGCCGCATCTGACGGTTCTGCAAAACGTGGCCTTTCCGTTGACCATTCAAGGCCAAAGCAAACAGCAAGCCGAGGACCGCGCACTTGAGGTGATCGAACTGGTCGGCCTGAAGGGGCGCGAGGGGTATTTTCCGCGCGAATTGTCCGGCGGGCAACAGCAACGGGTCGGGATCGCGCGGTCTTTGGCGGTGGAACCCGAACTGTGGTTTCTGGACGAACCATTCTCGGCGCTGGACCCATTGATCCGGCGTGAAATGCAGGATGAATTCCTGCGCCTGCAAGGGCTGCTAAAAAAGACCATTGTGTTTATCACCCATGATTTTGACGAAGCCATCAGGTTGGCCGACCGCATTGCCATTATGAAAGACGGCGCGGTTATTCAGGTCGCCACCCCCGAAGAACTGGTGCTGAACCCCGCCACGGATTACGTGCAGGAATTCACCCGCCACATCCCGCGCGACAAGGTGCTGTCAGTGGGCAGCGTCATGGCGGCAGGCGCAAAGGGTGCGGGCGATGGCATCCCCGCCAACACCAAAATTGCCGAGGTTGCAGCGCAGGTCGTTGATGCTGGCAAACCGCTGAAAGTGATTGACGCGGACGGGCAGGCAGTGGGTGCGATTGACGCGCAAACAGTGATCAATGTGCTTGTTGGCAAGGGGGCCTGATATGGGGCGCTTGGCACCGCAATCGCTGATCTGGATTGGGCTGTTTGCCGCCACATGGGTGCTGGCGCGGTTCGGGCTGGGGTGGTCCGAGGCGCTGAATATCGGCTGGATCATGGACTACCCCGACGCGTGGGTCATCCCGCTAAAGGACAGCGTATCGGCGGTAATGAAATGGCTGGTTGAGGAGGCCACGTTCGGTCTGTTCACCTTCACCGAATTCACCCGCGGCATCAGCTGGGTGATCGAGCAGCCCTACAATCTGGCCCGCGCCCTGCTGGCCGAAGGGTTCATGGACGGGGTCGGGCGACGCGCGACGCAAATCCTGCCACCCTTTAGCTGGATCGCGGTCACGGCGGGCGTCATCGCATTGGGCCATTACGCACGCGACTGGTTGCTGGCTGCTATCGTTGGCGCGGCCTTCCTCTATCTGGCGGTGTTTGGCCAATGGGAAAGCGCGATGGTCACGCTAGCCTCGGTGGTGATCGCGGTGCCAATCGGGGTTGCGGGGGGGCTGTTTCTGGGCATCGCCGCTTACCGCCATGCGTTATTCGATCGGGTGTTGAAACCCATTCTGGACCTGATGCAAACCATCCCGATTTTCGCCTATCTGGTGCCGATCCTGTTCATGTTCGGCTTTGGGCCTGTGTCGGCATTGGTCGCCACCGTAATCTACGCGATGCCGCCAATGGTGCGGATCACCACAATGGCGCTGCACGCGGTCGACCCTGAAATCAAGGATTTCGGCGTGATGTCCGGCTGCACCCGCCGCCAGATGACATGGCGCATTCTGGTGCCTGCCGCACAGCACAGCCTGATGGTCGGGGTCAATCAGGTGATCATGTTGTCGCTGAACATGGTGATTATCGCCAGCATGATCGGGGCAGGGGGACTTGGGTTTGATGTGCTGTCATCTTTGCGTCGCCTGGACATCGGCGGCGGGTTCGAAGCGGGCATTGCCATCGTCATTCTGGCCATCGCGATTGATCGTTTGTCCCAAGCATTCGCCAGCCGCAACGCAACCGCACCCAAGGGCAACACATGGCTGGCCCGCCATCCGCGCAGCGTCACGGTGTTGGTGATCTTACTGGCCGCCTTCGTCCTAGGTCTGATTATCCCCGCCTTCCAGACCTACCCCGAGGCAGCATTCCTGACCACGGGCGCGTTCTGGGACAACGGTGTGAAATATCTGAACATAAATTATTACGACACCTTCGAGGCGATAAAAATCTTCTTCCTGTCAAATTTTCTACTCCCCACCAAACGCTTTTTCCTTGGTATCCCGTGGCCGTGGGCCATCCTGATGGTGGTGGCAATCGGCTGGAAATTCGGCGGCTGGAAGCTGGCGATGATGAACGCGTTGATGGCAGGGTTCATCGTGTCGACCGGCATGTGGGAAAAGGCGATGATCACGGTTTATTTGTGCGGATCATCCGTGGTGATCGCCAGCGTGATCGGCATCCCGCTGGGCGTACTGGCAGCGGTGAACGCACGCGCGGGCAGCATCATCGGCGTGCTGATCGACACGCTACAAACCCTGCCCAGTTTCGTCTACCTGATCCCGGTGGTGATGCTGTTTCGCATCGGTGATTTCACTGCAATGGTAGCGATTGTGCTGTATGCGGTGGTGCCTGCAGTGCGTTATGCGGCCCACGGCGTGCGCTCGGTCAGCCCCGAATTGATCGAGGCCGGCGTGGTTTCAGGCTGCACCAAACGCCAGTTGCTAACCCGTATCCGCCTGCCGCTGGCGATGCCCGAAATCCTGCTGGGCCTGAACCAGACCATCATGCTGGCGCTGTCCATGTTGGTGATCACCGCACTGGTTGGCACCCGCGATCTGGGCCAAGAGGTCTACATCGCCCTGACCAAGGCCGACACGGGGCGTGGATTGGTCGCTGGTTTTGCCATTGCTTTCATAGCGATAATCGCCGACAGGGTCATATCAGCCAGCGCGAAAAACGCGCGGATCAGATATGGATTGGAGACCTGATATGGACCATGAAACGGCCTTGAAACGCATCAAAACGCTACCGATTTGGGAAGGCGATGTCGTGACCAAACCCTTGGGCGGGGGGCGCACCAATCTGAATTTCACAGTGACCGACAACAGCGGCACATATGTTGCCCGCTTTGGCGAGGATTTACCGGAACACCAGTTGCTGCGGTTTAACGAACTTGCGGCCAGCCGCGCAGCGCACGCGGCGGGGCTTTCGCCCGCTGTGGTCCATGTTGAAGACGGCCTGACCGTGGTTGATTATATCGCCAGTAAAACGCTGGACGAGCCTGATATAGGTGTGCCCGAAATGATGGCGCGGATCATCCCGTTATTACGCCGCTGCCATACCGAAATCCCCAAATATTTCCGTGGTCCCGCGCTGATTTTCTGGGTGTTCCATGTGATCCGCGACTACGCCGCGACCATGTCTGATCGTGGTAGTTCCTACAGTGCCAAACTACCCGAATACCTTGAGATTTGCGAGGCACTGGAAACAGCCTCTGGCCCGTTCGACATCGTGTTCGGTCACAATGACCTGATGGCGGCGAATTTTCTGGATGATGGTAATCGCCTTTGGCTGATTGACTGGGACTATGCCGGTTTCAATTCGCCGCTGTTTGATCTGGGCGGGTTGGCATCAAACAATTCTCTGTCTGAATCCCAAGAGACCCACATGCTGGAGCTGTATTTCGACGGCCCTATCGCTGCTGACCTGCTGCACCGCTATCACGCGATGAAATGCGCGTCCCTGTTGCGCGAATGCATGTGGAGCATGGTATCCGAAATCACCTCGACCCTCGACATTGACTATGCCGCCTACACCGCTGAAAACCTTGACCGTTTCCAGCGCGCCTATGACACTTACAAGCAAAGCTGAGAGCGCTATGAAAACCCTTCCCAAATCCTCGCGTGTTGTCATCATAGGGGGCGGCATCATCGGCTGCTCGACCGCCTATCATTTGGCAAAACTGGGGGTTGAATGCGTGTTGTTGGAACGCCAGAAACTGACATCCGGCACCACGTTTCATGCGGCGGGGCTGGTTGGGCAATTGCGCTCTAACGCCAACATCACCCAGTTGCTGGGTTATTCCGTCGATCTATATAACACGATTGAGGCGGAAACCGGCCTTGGCACCGGTTGGAAGATGAACGGCGGCTTGCGGCTGGCCTGCACACAGGAACGCTGGACCGAGGTCAAGCGCCAAGCTACCACGGCGCGGTCATTTGGTTTGCAGATGGATCTGCTGACCCCGAAGGAAGCGCAGGATCTGTGGCCGTTGATGAATATCGACGATCTGGTCGGTGCGGCGTTCATGCCGACCGACGGACAGGCCAACCCGTCCGATATCACCCAAGCGCTGGCCAAGGGCGCGCGAATGGCGGGGGCGCAAATATTCGAGGATTGCAAGGTCACTGATATCGAGATCGAGGCGGGCAAGATCAAGGCGGTGATCACCGATCAGGGCCGGATTGAATGCGGCCAAGTGGCACTATGCGCAGGCCAATGGAGCCGCGATTTCGCCGCCCGTTTCGGCGTCAACGTGCCGCTGGTGTCGATGGAGCACCAGTATATGGTGACCGAGGCGATTGCAGGTATGCCCAAAAACCTGCCGACCCTGCGCGACCCGGATCGGCTGACCTATTACAAGGAAGAAGTCGGCGGGCTGGTGATGGGCGGATATGAGGCCAACCCGATCCCTTGGGCTGTAAACGGCATCCCGAAGGGGTTCCATTACACCCTGCTCGACAGTAATTTTGACCATTTTGAACCCCTGATGGAACTGGCGCTGGGTCGCGTTCCGGCGCTGGAAACCGCTGGTATCAAAACCCTGACCAACGGGCCGGAAAGTTTCACGCCGGATGGTAATTTCATCATCGGCGAAGCGCCAGAACTGCGTAATTTCTTTGTCGGCGCCGGTTTCAACGCCTTTGGCATCGCGGCTGGCGGTGGTGCTGGCATGGCGCTGGCTGAATGGGTCGCCAAGGGCGAGCCTCCGTTTGATCTGTGGTCCGCCGACATCCGCCGCTTTGGCCGCCCGCATTTTGACACCGACTGGGTGCGGACCCGCACCTATGAAGCTTACGGCAAGCACTACACAATGGCGTGGCCGTTTGAGGAACATTCATCGGGGCGTCCTTGCCGAAAATCGCCGCTGTATGAGGTGCTAAAAGGACAGGGGGCCTGTTTTGGCGAGAAGCTGGGCTGGGAGCGACCAAACTGGTTTGCCAGTGACAGGGAAACCCCGCAGGATGTCTACAGCTTCGGGCGGCAAAACTGGTTTGACGCGGTGGGGCGCGAACACAAAGCGGCGCGAGAGGCGGCGGTGATTTTTGATCAAACGTCCTTCGCCAAATTCGTGCTAAAGGGGCCGGATGCGCTGGCCGCCCTGAACTGGATTTGCGCCAACAATATCGACAAGCCGGTGGGCGCACTGACCTACACCCAAATGCTGAACCCCAATGGCGGTATCGAATGCGATTTGACCATTGCGCGCGTCGCGGATGACGAATTTTACATTGTCACCGGCACAGGCTTTGCCACCCATGATTTCGACTGGATCTCACGCAATATTCCGGTGGGGATGAACTGCCAGCTGTTCGACATCACGTCCTCTAACGCTGTGCTGTCCCTGATGGGGCCACGCGCCCGCGATATCCTTGAAACAGCCACCCGCGCCGATGTGTCAAACGCTGGATTCCCCTTTGGCACCACCAAAACCATCGGCATATCAGGCTGCCCCGTGTTGGCCCTGCGCGTCACATATGTGGGCGAACTGGGGTGGGAGTTACACCTGCCTATTGAGTATGCCACCACGGTTTACACCGCCCTGATGGAGGCGGGGGCCGACCACGGCCTGATTAATGCTGGCTACCGTGCGATTGAATCTCTGCGCTTGGAAAAAGGCTACCGCGCTTGGGGCTCGGATATTGGCTCCGACCACACCCCGTTTGAATCCGGTCTGGGCTGGGCGGTGAAACTGCGCAAAAACACGCCGTTTATCGGGCGCGAAGCAGCGCAGGATCAAAAAGACAGCGGGGTGAATAAGATGATGGCCTGCTTCACCTGTGCGCCCGATGTGGTGCTTTTGGGCCGTGAAACCATCTATCGAAATGGTGAACGCGTTGGCTGGCTAACCTCGGGCGGCTTCGGCTATACCGTCAATAAATCAATCGGTTACGGCTATCTTCGCAACCCAGACGGCGTCACCCGCGACTATATTATGGACGCCACCTATGAACTCGAAGTCGCCACCAAACGCATCCCCTGCACCGCGCACATGACCCCGTTGTATGATGCGAAAATGGTTCGGATCAAGTCCTGACCTACCCCATTTCCGTTCCATAAATATCCCCGAGCGGAGCGCATAGAATCTCTTGGCGCAGCCTGCTAGTCCTTCAACCGCGACCGCAAAACCCGCAACATATTCTCGCCCATCACCTTGCGAATTTGCGCCTCACTCACACCCGCCCGCAACAGTGCGTCGGTGATCGCTGCCAGTTCGGATGTGTCAAACGTGGTGGCGACCGATCCATCAAAATCCGACCCCAGTGAAACCGCATCCTCGCCCACCACTGTAATCGCCGCTTTGATCGATTTTGCCACCCCGTCAGGGCTGTCATCACAGGTGACTTCGCCCCAGTAGCCCATACCGATCACGCCGCCTGTGGCGGCAATTCGCTTCATCAGATCATCAGGGATATTGCGGCGGGTTTCACAATTCGACTTGATCCCGCTGTGGCTTAGAACGATGGGCATATCCACCATATCCAGCACTGCTTCCACCACCTTTGTGCTGGAATGGGCCACGTCCAGAACCATGCCGCGCTTGGCCACCTCGGCCACCACTTGCCGCCCAAATTCGGACAACCCATTGTTTTCACGACTGTGCAATGTGCCGCCCAGCTCGTTATCAAAGAAATGCTGTAGCGCGATCAGACGGTATCCAACCTGCTCCAGCCGGTCCAGATTTTCGATCTGGCCTTCCAGCGGATGCGCCCCTTCGATCCCCAGCAGGCCGCCGACGATCTTCTCGCCAGCAGCACGCCGCGCCAACACGTCTTCCAGATCACTCCGCGTGCGGATAATCTTCAACGCATCTGGTGCCGCCGCCTCTAACCTGTGCAGCTTTTCCGACTGGTAAATCGCCCGCTCG
The DNA here is from genome assembly GCF_056498605.1 of Profundibacter sp. Lineage (NCBI taxonomy): Bacteria > Pseudomonadati > Pseudomonadota > Alphaproteobacteria > Rhodobacterales > Paracoccaceae > Profundibacter > Profundibacter sp. The sequence goes on along the minus strand of NZ_JBSMEZ010000157.1, from coordinate 1,736 downwards.
TAAATGCTCAACCATGTGCGCATCGGCCATAGCTGCAAAAACGCCACCAGCTTGATGTTGTCAAACGCATCCGCATCATTGTGCTCGTAATTTAGCCCCTTGGGGCTTTTGGTTACCGCGGTGAACACCTGAATGGCCACATTGCCCTCAGCCAAGCGCGGGATATCGACCTGCCCATAGGTGCCGCGCTTGTTCAGATCGCGGTTCCACAGCAGGCTGTCGGCATGCCAGTCGCCAATGATCAGGCTGTCATGCAGGGCACGGGCTGCCTCCGAAACGGGGTAGGGGTCATGCTCCGCCACCGCATTGCGGCCCTTTTCGGTATAAGCGGGGACAAAGATAAATACCCCGACCATGATGATCACCGCCAGTATCAGCAGCCGTCCCAGCCATTTTCCGAATGTGCGCAAAATTCAATCTCCTACGGTTTTCCGTTGAAAGACTACGGCGCAGAGAGCGTAATTTCCAGCCTTTCTTTATGATCAGTCGAGGGCTAGGCTCGGGAGGGATACGAAAAGCAAGAGGTTCGTCAAATGGCCGGTGGATGGGCGCGGGATGGCGCGGAGCAAGAACAGATCGAAGCCTCATTAGCGGACGAGTTGGCTCGCATGAAGGCGCGCAAATCTCAGGTGGGCGAAAGCCTGACCCATTGCGCCGAATGCGAAGAACAGATCCCCGAGGCCCGCCGCGTGGCCATCCCCGGGGTGAAGCTGTGTATCGACTGTATGCAGGAACGTGATGCCGGATTTAAGGCAAGGCCGGGGATTAACCGGCGCGGGAGTAAGGATAGTCAGTTGCGGTGAGGGGGGGCAGAAAGGTTACTTTGAGGTCATTGCAAATACATGCCTTGGTTATGGAAACAGCCCAACGACAAAGACCGCAAAGACTAGAATGATCAACCAAAGTCTGATTTTTGATGCAGAGCTTGCGATGGTGGCTCCTAACTCTGATATTGCTTGAGCAGTGTTGTCATTAGATTTTTCTACTTTTCGATCTACACCAAATTCACCTTCATCATCATGCCAGTGATCATCGCCCAATGGTTTTTTGTGAAGAGTCTCGTATGATTTTGTGATGGACAGAGATATTGGGGAGGAACCATCTAATAACCCTTCTTCATCACTTACTGCCTTACAAAAAAAGTCTTCAGGGATATCACCGTCATTCTCAACATCGCGATTATTGCCCAAGTATTTGATAATACGCCCTTCGCTGATTGAGGGAGACCATGTTGCCAAGAATCTCGAGAACGCACCAAATTGGACATAAAGGCTTAGATCAAACGGAGGGTTGGATAGCTGGCCAATCAAATGATCAAACCGAGTTGGTGATAGTATCATTTCCACATAAAAAGACTCATCAAAACTCAAATCAATGTCTTTGCTATCAGAAGCTTGGCTTCCCCCAGCACTAAAGAACTCTTTCTCATCAACGCCTTCTCGAATATGTACGGATACCGAGTTATGCGTTCGCTTTGATCCCAGCATCGACAACCCCCATTTACCCCATCGAGCGGGTTCAAAATCGCCGGTTGCGCTAATTCGTCTTTGTACCTTATTCTTGGAATCGCTTTGGGAAATTATATCATTTGCAATTAGGGCCTGTTGACATTTACCGCAAATGAATGACGGTTGCGACGATTGAAATCATGGCCTTAAAACTATCGTCAGTTTTACATGCACGTAATGCTATCCTTTTGAATTCCTTTATCTTTTGGAAGTAGTTTTCAATGAGAT
>NZ_JBSMEZ010000156.1:0-45636 GCF_056498605.1 Profundibacter sp. | reverse complement strand
TCCTCGATCGACATGTCCTCGTAAAAGGAAAACCGCTGGGTCATATACCCAACCTCACGCTTGATTTTCAACTGATCACGGCGCAGGTCCATACCCAGCACAGTGCCGCCGCCCGCATCCGGTGTCAGCAGCCCGCACATCACCCGAATAGTGGTGGTTTTTCCAGACCCGTTCGGCCCCAGAAAGCCCGATATCTCGCCTTGTTCAACGGACATGGAAACCTTGTCGACAACGGTCTTGTCGCCGTAACGTTTTACCAGACCGTGAACGTCGATGGCTTTCATTTTTCGACCCCAAGCAAATCGACATTGACGATTTGGCCGGGTTTCAGGGCACTGTCACCCTCTAGTCGTGCCTCGAGCAGATAGACCAGCTTTTGCCGGTTCTCGAGCGAATAGATCACAGGCGGTGTAAACTCAGGCCCCGCTGAAATATAACTGATTGTTGCGGTGATACCGTCTGCACACCCATCACATTCCACGGCCAGATCGGTCCCGAGATGAATCGTGGATAAATAGCTTTCCGCCACATACAGGCGCAGTTTTATTGCCCCGTTTGGCAATACCAAAAGCACGGGTGCCTGTGGTCCTGCGGTTTCGCCAGCGTTGCGGATCACATCGATTACAGTGCCGTTGTTACTGGCCACCATAGTGCGTTTTGAAAGCCGCCAAAGCGCATTTTCCAATGTTGCTTGTGCCTGTGAAACCGTTGCTTGTGCCGCCGCAATCGCATCGGGGCGAGCCGGCAGTTTTGCGACTGCCAGATTGGCGTCAAGCTCGGCCACATGCGCACTTGCTACTTCGCTTTGGGTTTGTGCCAGATCGTACTTGGATTGCGAGATAGCCCCGCGCCGAACCAGATCGCTTTGACGTTCCAGTTCCCGTATTGCCTCTTTTGCCTGCGCATTAGCCGACCGTAATGACGCCTCGATCACCGCAATTTCCTGTGGCCGACGCCCTTGCGAAATATCGGCCAGTTTGCTTTTGGCTTGCGCCAGTGTTGCCTGCGCCTGGGAAACGGCGATCTCGGAGTCGCGATGTTCCAGCACCGCCAATTCCTGACCGGAAACGATTAAATCACCCCTCTTGACCCGAACATCCGAAATTTGCGCGATTTCGATCGGTGCCAGCAGAATGTATTCCCCTTCAACATATCCTGTTGCCAGCGGCAGCGGAACCACGCAGGCGGCAAGCAATGAATTGAGTAACGGGATGGAACAAAGGAAACTCATTGATCTGATCCTTTCTTGACCAGTTCTAGGGTGGCGCGTAGATTTGCACGGATAACATTTTCTATCATAGCGGCCTGTGCGGGACCAACACTATCCCAGCCCATCCGTTTGTTCACAATGTCCTGACCAATCCTGAAATAGACCACCTGCCCAAGTAGGGAAAACAATGTCAGAATGACCTCCTCGCTTTGGGCATCTTGCCCCGTCGCCCGCGCCCACAATGCACATAGAGACTTGTGGGCCGGCTCAATAAACTTCGGGAATATAGCATCCAATACCTCTCCGGCTTGCGCCACTTCCCGTAAGATAAACTGGGACAGGTCTTTGGCCTGCGGTTGTTGCAACAGCATATTGACCAGACCTGACAGTATCTGCTCCAGCGCCATTACTGCGCTTTGCTGATCCAGTTCCCTGATCTCGGGCAGACGTTCATTCGTTACGTTTGTCAGCATCTCGACGGCATATTCAGCACAGGCAAACCGCAGCCCCTCTTTCCCGCCAAAATAGTATGAAATTGCCGAAATGTTTGCCTCGGCAGCCTTTGCTATCTGACGGGTCGATGTGGCATCAAAGCCCTGTTCGCCAAACAAATGCAACCCAGCATTTATAAGGGCTGCGCGGGTGGGATTTTTCGTATGCTGGTTCTTTGCCATCTAGAGCCCTTTTGATTTACAATTACGCGGAAGGGATTTAGCGTGACATAAAACAATCGTTTGATTTAGTAAATAGATTGCCTTGAAATCAATTTCCAAATCGTCCCTCATTAAAATCTCTTATTGGTCCTATTGCCCCTGCTAATTAGATTTCCATTTCACCGTGGCACTAGTGTCAGAGCTGATAGTCAGGCCTTCTCAGGGGAGAAATAGCTGCTTGTTCTGCCACTTGAAGTGAAGCGTTCAGACCCTTGCCAAAACGAATGGAGAAACGATTATGACTGAGATCAAGCCGCGGTTTGAATTCCGGACATGGGCATAAAATTTTGGGTTGGTCGTGGAAAAGATACGCCGACTTTCCGCTTGTACCGGTATTCGTAAAAGTGCGGAAACGTATATCGTTTCCGCAGGTATAATGGGTGGCTTCACAGCTCTGCATGCCAGCCGCCAACAGCCGCGCAAGCTCCAGCGCGATTTCGCTGTCAAAATCCTCGACCAGCCCCAACCGCAAACTGCGCGCCTCGCTCATATTACCCGAGGTCGCCTCAACCTCGGCTTTGCGGATCAGGCGCAGCGCCTCCTCAATATCGTTCAAGAAGACGTTGCAAGTCAGGGTCAGCGCCATTGGCCTTCGGCTACGATCAATCAGGCTGACACCCAACTGGTCCTCAAGGCTGCGCAAATGGTGCGATACGGTTGAAACCGACAGACCAGTTTCCGTAGCAACAGTTTGCATCGAGCCTGATTGCGCCGCCAACCGGAAGACCTCAAGCCATTTATGGCTAAGACGTGAATTTTGGATATCCCGTTCCCCGATTACGCGGCTCGACCACATGCCGCTCCCAATAACATTCGGTCAGAAGATTGGAAATGTTACCATGTTAGTTTCGATATTATCCAATATAGGCGTATACATGTCTGCCCTCCCCTGTTGGACGGCTAAAACAAATCTTGCGGGGGTTAAGGGCAAAAAGATCACCATTCTGGACGGCCCTTAATGTTTCCAATGATCCAGATAATGGCGCACACAGCGCTGGATATGGCGAAACCGGTCACCGCCCAGTTTCACCCCGCCATACCAGCGTGTAACCACGATGATATGCTGCTCAAGCCCCTCGCGCTCCAGATTGCGCAGGATCACATTGCCCGCCCCGCCTTCGCCATCGTCGTTCTTAACCCGCACCAATTCACCCCGTCCGCTGCGAAACAGCACAGCCCATGAATTATGTGTGGCACGACCGTATTTTTTATGACGTTTCAACGCGCGCAAAAATGCCTTGGCCTCGTCGCGATCCGCGACAGGTGCGCCGCTGACCGCGTATTTTGACCCTTTATCCCTGACAACATTCTCGAATTGCCGCATGTCCTAAACCACCGCCTAAACTGTCGTTGTGCCAAACAAATAGCCAACCCCAGCCGTGGCCGCCATCGCCAAAGCACCCCAGAATGTCACACGCAAAACGGCAGGTATTATGGCCGACCCACCGGCACGAGCCGACACAGCCCCCAGCAACGCCAGTGCCACCAGTGACACACCGGTTGCGACTTCGGTAATCAATACCTCGGGTGTTAGCAGCACCGACACCACCGGCAACGCCGCGCCCGCGGTAAATGCCGCAGCCGAGGCAAGCCCGGCCTGAATGGGGCGCGCTGTGATCACATGGGAAATACCCAGTTCGTCCCGGGCATGTGCGCCCAGCGCGTCATGGTCCATCAGTTGCGCCGCCACCTGATCGGCCAGTTCGGGGGACAAGCCACGCTCGACATATATCTGCGCCAACTCTTTGCGCTCGAATTCCGGTTGCTCCGCCAGTTCACGTGCCTCGCGGGCCAGATCGCTTTTCTCGCTATCGGCTTGCGAGGAAACCGACACATATTCCCCCGCAGCCATCGACATCGCACCAGCCACAAGGCCCGCAACGCCTGCCAGCAGGATTTCGGAGGCCGTCATCCCCGCGCTGGCAACCCCGGCAATCAGGCTTGCGGTTGAAACGATACCGTCATTGGCACCCAGAACAGCGGCCCGCAGCCACCCAATGCGATCCACATAGTGGGCTTCGACTTGGCTCATTTCCATAGTGAATTTACCTTTAGATAAGTGCCAGACTACATATTGGCCACTGTACGACGCACAGTCTGGATACGTGCGGCATTGGGCGGGTGCGACCCAAGGAAACGATCACCCGGGTCGGGTATACGATTAAAGAATGCAGCGCCCTTGATCGGGTCATATCCGGAATGCACTGTAATCACCGTGCCCAACTCATCAGCCTCCAACTCGTAGTCCTTGGAATACGTCCGTGCGCCCACCGCCCCCCCCAGACGCTGCGCCTCTTGAATGCCAGCGTCCCCTGCCCCCAGAACGGCGGCCAAAAGGCCACCAACCACTGCGCCTGCAACAGCGCTTTGCTGGGTTTTGGGGATGTGGCCCCTGATATGATGTGCCGCCTCGTGGCCCAGAATAAACGCCAGTTCATCCTGATTGCGGGCCTCGGCAATCAGCGCACTGGTAAAGGCGATCACCGGGCGGCCATTTTGATCCAGCGTCTGATAGGCATTTGAGGGCTGGCCCTTGCGGTCATCAACCACGATTTTGAAATCACAATTGGTGCCGCTGGTGCGGGTCCTGCATTCCCGCTCGGCAACCGGCTCCATTCGCTCCACCACCGCAAGAAAATTACGCGCCGCGCGATTTTGGCTGACGGGCGGTGGGGCGGCAACTGTTGTGACTTTGGCGGGCGGATTTTGCTGTGGATCAGGGCCGGTCACGGTGGCACAACCGGATAGGGTCAGGGCCACAACAGCCATCACAATCTTACGCATTTATCATTCCTCTGCTAGCCTCACGGCTAAATCTATCAAAATTACAGCCAATGAACAGCCCCGTGGGCATTCCTGTGCTTGGTTGTGCAGACATTCGACCCTGCGCCTGGTTTTCTACATTCCCCAGTGGGGAAAATTCGCTCATATCCATTCCATCTGCTGCTAATTATTGTTGAAAGGGGAATAAATTTGTAGGTTTGGTTGAGGGGAGCATACGCGAATCATCCTAGGCGGTAGTAGATCGGGATCAGAATGCTACTGATGAGACAGGTTGCAATTATATGTATTGCTACAGGCGGAATTTGTTTGACGCCTGTCCGTGTCATTGCTGAATCGAACTATTATTTCGGAACTGGTTTTTCCTATCGTCTGATGAGTTCACACAACTTCAAGTCCGAAAAACGATATGTGCAGCGCAAACGCGCGAGCCACGATCTGGTGCTCGGGTACCGAACGGACACAATAAAAATATTCTACGGACCCGAGATCAACATCGAGCGGTTTTTGCGCGGAACGATGACCGATACGGCGAGAGATACTGACTGCGAGGCCGTTCAGAGCACATCCTATTACTGTTCGCGCCGAACCACATACCGGTTGCGCGGCATTTATGGGCGCAAACTGGATAGAGGGCTGGAAGTATATTTTGCGCTTGGCCTTGGGTTGATGAAAGGCAGGGGAATGACAGTGGAAAACCAAACCAGTCTGGGGATCAACGCCGGAGTCACGGTGGGGGTAGGATTGCAATATACCGTTAACCCGCGCAGCATGATCCGCGGTGAAGTAACCCACGACAGCTTTAACGTTGTTCTAAAACATCCTGATAGAATATTGCCTTCTCCTCTTTATGAGTCAACAACGCTGAAGATCAGTTACATCTTGGCATTTTAGCGCGATTGCCCTGCTCAATTTTTCCACTAGCCCCACAATGCACAACTTTGCTTGCAATCAAAGCTGTTGCGCATTTATGCTACCGATATGTTCACCATAGAGCACGAATTTGACGCCACTGTTGTCACCCTTGTCGATGACGATCAGCTGCCCTTGCAAGAAGACGTCATCATCAACACCTTTGCCAACGTGGTGGCAGTCGAGCAATACGATGAACGAACACGAAAGATGCAGAAGGTCACCCTGTCGATGAGGCAATTGCGTGATCTGCAAGCAGCACTGGATTTGCCCGAGGGCAGTTACAGGTTTGAAATGCCCAAATAGTGCGTGTTGCGCATGGCTAGGCTTTGATGCCGAACACCTTATCGCGCGATGTCGCCCCCCGCAGCAATTCCAGCCGTGATTTCGGCACCCCCAACGCGCGCGCCAACAGCTTTACCACCTCCTTGGTCGCTTTGCCCCCTTCGGGCACGGTGGTGACATAGACGCGGATCACACCATCCTCGCGTATGATCCGGTTGCGCGATGCTTTGGGTGTCACCCGCACGGAGATCCGCGCTCCGTCAACGGCCAATTCCGATAGCGCCCCTTTTTCCACGGATCAAATCCTCCTGTTATATCTGCGGCACACCCTAACACCCCCGCACATCGGCTCGCCACACCTATTCATTGTTCCTGATCGAATACGGTCAAGATAAACGTGGCTGGATTCTTCTTGAAGACGTAGCCTATGATTAGCGAGCAGTCAGACACATTCAGGAGACACATATGACCACGGCTTTTTTCTGGGATGAGAAATGTTTCTGGCATACCGGCGGCAACTACGCAGCGCGGTTTCCAACCGGCGGGCTGGTGCAGCCAATGGTGGCAGGCGGATTGCCTGAAACACCCGAGAGCAAACGGCGGCTAAAGAACCTGCTGGACGTGACGGGGTTGATTGGCGAAATGAACGCCCGCAGCGCGCCTGCCGCAACCGAGGAAGATTTGGCGCGGGTGCATCCGCAAAGCTACCTGACCCAGTTCAAGGAAATGTCGGACAGCGGCGGCGGCGAAATCGGCCTGCGTGCGCCATTCGCACAAGACGGATACGAGATTGCAGCGCTATCGGCAGGGCTGGCCAAGGACGCATTGCATGCGGTTCTGACGGGCGAATACGCTAACGCCTATTCCCTGTCCCGCCCGCCCGGCCACCACTGCCTGCCCGATTTCCCCAACGGGTTTTGCCTACTCGCCAACATCCCCATCGCAATCGAGGCCGCATTGGCCGACGGGTTGTGCAAACGGGTCGCGGTGGTCGATTGGGACGTGCACCACGGCAACGGCACCGAGGCAATATTCTACGACCGCGACGATGTGCTGACCATCAGCCTGCATCAGGACCGCAACTACCCGCTGGACACAGGGGCCTCTGCGGATCGTGGCGAAGGTGCCGGTGTTGGCTTCAATATGAACATCCCGTTGCCCGCAGGCGTCGGTCATGCGACCTATCTTGAGGCGATGGAGCGCCTCGTTGTGCCCGCCCTGACCGCCTTCAAACCCGACGTGATCATCGTGGCCTGCGGCTATGACCCCGCCATTGATGATCCACTGGGCCGGATGCTCTGCACTGCCGATACATTCCGCCAGATGACGGCGCAGATGATGGCAGCGGCTGACGCCCTGTGTGATGGCAAATTGGTTCTGGTGCACGAGGGCGGCTACTCGGAATCCTACGTGCCGTTCTGCGGCCACGCCGTGCTGGAACAAATGTCTGGCAGCGCCATCACCGCACCCGACCCGCTGGCCGATGCCTATGTGATCCGCCAACCATCCCCCCGCCTGACAGCGTTCTTCAGTCAGGTCATCGACGATCTGGAGGCTGAATTCTTTTGACAGTGCCAATGATAATCCTGTTCAACAAACCGTTTAACGTGTTGTCGCAGTTCACCGATGCGGGCAGCACAGGCAGCACCCGCAAAACCCTATCCGAGTTCATTGATGTGCCCAACGTCTACGCCGCTGGCCGTCTCGACAAAGACAGCGAAGGGCTGTTGGTGCTGACGGATAACGGCAAATTGCAGGCCAAAATCAGTGACCCGAAACACAAGATGTCCAAAACCTACTGGGTGCAGGTTGAAGGCGTGCCAGAGGATGCCGCCCTGCAATCCCTGCGCGATGGTGTGCGCCTGAAAGACGGCATCACCCGCCCCGCCAAGGTGCAGATGATGGACGAACCAGAAAACCTCTGGCCCCGCACCCCGCCGGTGCGGTTTCGAAAAACCGTTGCAGACAGCTGGCTGGAAATCACCATTACCGAGGGGCGCAACCGCCAAGTCCGCCGCATGACCGCTGCCATAAACCACCCCACATTGCGCCTGATCCGCCACCGGATTGGATCATGGACGATTGAGGGGATCGCGAGCGGGGAATGGCGGGCTGGTTAATAGCAATCAGGTTGCGCCGCGCTGACGTGCGTCGCCGTGCCTCCGACGGGGATACTTATGGAACAATGATGACAAGGGTTCAACCCTGTTTCAACCCCCCTTGCAAGACTCGACCCAACCCCCTAAATACACCCTGAGAGGTTGGCGCGGGCGAGCGCCTCGCCAACTCGGCCAGGCCCGGAAGGGAGCAACCGTAACGAGATCCGTTTGGGTCGTGTTCAGCCTCTCACCTAAACCTAACCCCGCTGACCCAGGAGGGATTTTATGATTGTCACATGTTTTCCCCAGGCAGGGGCGTAACGGGGCTGACCCCCGTCTTCCTGCCTGAACATTTTGTTTTGCACCAGCATATGGCGGTGCGCAAACGGCTATTGTTCCCATGACAGGAAAACAGATGCAATATCCCCTACCCGACCTTGGATGGTCATCCCATTTCATGATGCAGCTTTCAATCGAAGAGCTGGAAACACTCACCCCCGCCCGTATCATTGCCGTCCACCGCAATGGCTTTGATGCCTTGTCCCTATCCGGCCCCCAAACCCTTATTGTCAAGCTGGGCAATGGCACCACAATCACCGTTGGGGATTGGGTGCTGGCGGATCAAACCGGAATGATCCACAAAAGGCTGGATACGCCGGGGATGCGGGCACTGCGGTTGGCCGACGCAGGGGACGGGATCGAGGCGGTGCTCGCAGATCTTGCAGAACAATGCCGTTTTCGCGATTGCGCCCACGAACGCGAGCCGGGATGCGCCATTCAGGCCGAAATCGCTGCCGGAAGGCTTGACCCAGATCGTTTGCGCCGCTGGCAGAAACTGGAGCGCGAAGATCAGCGAAACAGCGAAACAGCGAAACAGCGAAACAGCGAAACATTGGCCCAATCCCGTGGCCGCGACAAGGCATTGGGCAAATTCTATAAGCGCGCGCAGGCCGATGCGAAGGGGCGCAAAAACCGCTAGTACAATGTGCGATACAATCGGGCTATTGCCTATGGCCCCTCACATCATCATGCTGGAAATGTTTATGAATTGTGAGAGGCCGCATGACCATCGACATCGACAAAATCCGCGCTGAAACGCCGGGACTGAAAACCGTCAATCACCTGTTAGCATCGGGGTCCGCCCTGATGCCGCAACCGGTGATCGACGCGATCATCAACCACATTGAACTTGAGGCCCGCATTGGCGGATACGAGGCGGCGGAGGAAATGGCCGAACCGCTGAACGCGGTTTATGACAGCATCGCAATCCTGATCGGGGCCAAACCACAGGAAATTGCTCTGATGGAAAACGCCACCGCCGCATGGTGTCAGGCGTTTTATTCACTGCCGTTGCGGCGGGGCGACCGGATTTTGACCTGTCAGGCCGAATATGCCGCCAATTACGTCGCCTATCTGCAACGCGCCAAACGCGACGGCGTGGTGATCGAGGTGATCCCGAATGACGCGGCCGGTGCGCTGGATGTTGCCGCACTTGCAGTGATGCTAGAGCAGCCCGCCGCGCTGATTTCGATCACATGGGTGCCGACCAACGGCGGGCTGGTCAATCCGGCGGCAGCGGTGGGCAAACTGGCCCGCAAACACGGGGTGCCATATCTGCTGGACGCCTGTCAGGCGGTTGGGCAAATGCCGGTGGATGTGTGGGAAATCGGATGTGACTTTCTGACCGCCACGGGGCGCAAGTTTTTGCGCGGACCGCGGGGCACCGGGTTTTTATATATCCGCGAGGCGCTGATTGCAGCAACCGAGCCCGCGATGATCGACCATTTTGCCGCCCCGTGGGTGTCAACCGACCGCTATGAGCTGCGACCAGATGCGCGACGGTTCGAGAACTGGGAAAACGCCTATGCCTTGCGGACCGGATTGGGGGCCGCAGCCACTTATGCGATGGAGATCGGGATTGAGGATATCCAGAAGCGGACGTGGGGGTTGGCAGATTTGTTTCGGGAACAGGTCGGTACGATCAAGGGGGCCAAGCTGCGCGACGCGGGCGGCGAGACCTGCGCGATTGCCAGCTTTACCATTAACGGGCTGGACCCGCGCAAAACGGTGGCCGCGTTGCGGGCGCAAGGGATCAATATTGGCGCGTCTGATCCCGACAGCACACGGCTGGATGCCGAGGCCCGTAACCTGCCGGTGCTGCTGCGGGTTGCACCGCATTATTACAACACCGAGGATGAAATCGGGCAGTTGGTAAATGCATTGAGGGCACTGGTTTAGGGTCAGGGGCCCTTAATCCTGCGCCATCAGGCTGGGCCAGATCACAGCATTCTGCGGGGCGAACACCCCGATATGGCCAACCTGTTTCAGCCCATAATCCGAAGGGCGCACTGTAAACTGGCGCTTTGACGCTTCGGGGTAATGCTCCATCCCGCGCCAGACGGCGGCAGGTGGCACCAGATCGTCGCCCTCGATCGCCACCACTTTCATTGCTCCAGTAAAGGCCTTCCAGTCGGGTACCGGCAAGCCACGCCCCACATCCCCCAGATAAAAACTGCGCGTGGTGCACCAGCGGCGCCATTGCCAGTAAACCCCAGCGGGCAAATCCGCCCCGATGCGCAACGCCTTGGCGGGCAGGTATCCCATCAGGCGGGTTCCCCACGCCCCCGGCCCATACCAGAACGCGGTCGCAGCCGCGCGATACGGCCAAGGGTGGTCAAACAGATGCACGGGCCCGCTGGCCACGGTGATCAGGCGCGCAATCCGGTTTGCTCCCTGCTGAAACGGCACCATCAGCCCGCCTAAGGAATGGCCGATCACCCACAGGGGCACGTTCGGCACTGCGGCCTCTAATGTGCGTTGGGCCACACTCTGATCCAGCACGCCCCAGTCTGCCATCGTGGCCTTTGAACGTTTCAAATGTCCGCTCGCGGATGCCCCAAAGTCGCGGTAGTCATAAGTCAGGCAGGCGTATCCCTGCCCCGCCAGCCAACCCGCGAAATGCCGGTAAAACCGGTGCGGCACACCCGTGGCCCCATGCAGCACAATCGCCGCAATTGGCGTGCCTGCGGGGCGGTGCAACGTGCCAGATAACTGCGCACGATCCGCGCGAAATTTGACACCCTCGACCTCTGCCGTGGCTGGAATTACGCGCAATTTCGATACATGCATCCTGTTCTCCGCTTCTAGACCGTTCAGTCTAGTAGCATGACTGGACCAATCGGTCTAGCCCTGTATAATACCCCCCATGACAAACCAACCCGCCACAACCCGCGACCGCCTGATCACCAGCGCTGCCCGCCTGTTTCGCCAGAACGGCTATCACGGCACCGGACTGGCGCAGGTTCTAACCGACAGCCGCACACCCAAAGGGTCGCTGTATCATCACTTCCCTGCGGGTAAATCCGATCTGGCGATGGCCGCCGCCAGCTGGGTGTCGCAGGGCATGATCGGCGTGATCGACGATGCATTCACCGATGCCGACAGTTTTGCCACAGGGGCCACCACGTTTTGTCACAAGCTGGCCAAGCTGTTCGATATGAACGACCATTGGCAAAGCTGCCCGATTTCATCAATGCTGTTTGACGGGCCGGACAATGACGCCTTTCGCAACCATGCCGACCAGATCCTGACCAGTTGGAGCACACAAACGGCTGAACACGGATGCCGATTGGGCATGGACGGCGCCAAGGCCGAAGCCGCCGCCGAGCTGTTGCTGCTGACCATTCAGGGCGCGTGGACCATTGCACGGGCGCGCAAATCTGCCGATGTCATTCGACGTATTCCAATTCATCTATATGGCTGATACCCTGCGGCGAAACCAGCCAAAGGAAACGCCCGTGAAATACCTGACACTCGTCGCCGCCACCCTGTTCGCCACCTCTGCAAATGCCGATGTTCTGAACGTGGTCGCAATTGCGCCAAACGTTTATGCCATCGTCGGCCCTCTGGAGCAACGCAACCCTGAGAATCTGGGCAACAACGCGACCTTCGGGCTGGTTGTCACCGATGCAGGTGCAATCCTGATGGACCCGGGCGGCAGTTACAAAGGGGCCGAGGCACTGCACGATGTGATCAAGGGCATCACCGATCAACCGGTGAAATACGTGGTTGATACCGGCGGGCAAGATCACCGCTGGATGGGCAACGGATACTGGCAGGCGCAAGGCGCACAGGTGATTGCCTCGGACGATGCTGTGGCGGATCACCATGATCGTGAATCATTGCAGCTAACAGGTCTGAGCGTGCTAATTGGCGAGGATATGCTGGCAGGGACCGAGCCGTCTTATGCCGACATCACATTTGCCAGCGACTACACCCTGACATTGGGCGATGTCACGCTGGACCTACACCACGAGGGTGCTGCCCACACCCCGGGTGATAGCACGGTTTGGCTGGCGGATCGTTCGGTCCTGTTCACCGGTGATATCGTTTATATGGAACGCATCCTCGGCATCGGCTCACAATCAAACACACTGGAATGGGTCGCAAGCTTCGAGACGCTGGCCGCCCTAAACCCAATCCACATCGTGCCCGGCCACGGCTCCCCCACTGATCTGGCGGGCGCAACCCGTGACACCTATGACTACCTGATCAATATCCGCACCAAAATGGCGGCTTACATCGAAGACGGCGGCGACATTATCGAATCCGTCAAAGTGGACCAATCGGCGTTTTCCTATCTGGTAAATTTCGAAGGATTGGCGGGCCGCAATGCCCAAGAAGTGTTCAGTCAGATGGAATGGGAATAGGGGCCGCTACAGGCGCATCACGTCCCTTACCGACCCAATTCAGCAAATCCCGCGCAACCACACCGCAATCTCGCGCAGCGCGACTGTCCCGTCCGGCACCACCTTTGTCAAATTAACGAACGCATGCACCTGCCCTGCAAAATGCCGGTGCACCACGCGCACCCCTGCCGCTTGCAGCTTGTCGGCATAACCCGCGCCATCATCCACCAACGGATCAAACCCGCCGGTGACTATATAACTGTCGGGTAATCCGGTGAAATCATCGGCCAGCAGCGGCGAGAATTTCGCATCATCGAAATCGCGAAATTCACCGGCATACATATCCCGATACCACTCCATCCGCGCCTTGGGCAGGATATAGGCATCTTTCAGATCATTGATCGAAGGCGAATTGATATGGCCATCGGTAACGGGGTATATCAGCACCTGAAACCGTGGCACCGGCCCACCCGCGTCCCGCATTTGTTGCGCCACAACGGCGGCGAAACAGCCGCCCGCGCTATCACCGCCAACACCGATGTTTATCGCATCAACCCCCAACTCAGACGCCCGCCTGACCACATCCAGATAGGCCGCCACGCTATCATCCACGCCCGCCGGATAGGGATGTTCGGGGGCCAAACGGTAATCAATGGCAATCACCACACCGCCCCACCATTTGGCTATCTTGGCACACACCTCGTGATGGCTATCCAGATCGCCCTGCACAAATCCGCCTCCATGATAATACACCATCGCCGGACGCGCGGGCCCACCGATATGGTCACTAAACAGCCGCGCCTTGATCGACCCGTCGGCCCCCGCCACCTCAATGTCCTCAACCCGCGCCAACTCCGGCCCCTTGCGGTCCAGAATCCGCGCCATTTTCGCCATTTGCACGCGGCTCTCTGCCACCGTTGGCATCGGCCCCGCGCCGCGCATGTGATTGGCCAGCCGTCCGACCGCCACCGCTTTGGCCCCAATCCGCGCCCCCCGATACCGCTCGCGGTTTGGCGTCAGTAACCCTGCCAGCCATGCGGGCAGATAAATCCGCGCCAGTTTGGCAATCAATGAAGTCTTGTCCATTACGCCTCCGTCACTTGGCCTGGATGGGCGGCGGCCCAATCCTTCAGCAACCCCAGCATAGCCTCGTCCCCCGCCATAGCAATTGCCCAGCGCGGCAAGGCCACACCGTGCTCCAGAACCAGACGCGCACATTCAACATGATCCCGCTTGCCCCGCGCAGGGCAATTTTCCGATCCATGTATGATGGTCGACAGCAACGTGCCGCCATGCCCGTTGATATGCGACATGTCAGGGCGCAGCGTAATGAAATAGGCCACCATTTCAGGCAACCCTTCCCACCCCGCGATCTGCACAGGGGTGACATCCTCATGCTCATCCCCCCGATCATACTCCATACCCAACGCCACCAGCCGTTTGATATGCCCCAATGTGCCCGGCATCGAAACCAGTTCGCGCACCATCCCGCGCAGTAACGGGGACAACTTCGCCGGATCAACAAAAACGCCTTCTTGCATATCCCCTTCGGCAGCCACCGTCAAAATCGCCTCTTGCTCGGACAGCACTACCGAACCGCCCGCCCGCACAATCGCCTCGGCCACATCAACGTTGCCATAAGCCCGCGCCAACGCATAAGCAGATACCCCTTGCAACGTGGCAGACGGATCGGCCCCTGCCTTCAGCAACATATCCGCCATCTCACCGCGACACATCCGTCGCGCGGCCTGATGCATGGCGGGCAGCACGTTGACCTCCTCGACCCGCATAGGATCGGTATTGAATTCATCCGCGTCCGCCCCTGCTTCCAGAAGCATTTTCACCATTTCAATGTCGTGAAAATCCATCGCCCGAAGCACCGCATTGGTGCCCTTGGGGTCCGCCCCCGCCGCCAGCAACATCCGCACCCCCTCTCGGTGGCCCAACTCGCACGCGTGATACAATGATTCCCCGTCATTCGGATCAGCACCCTGATCCAGCAACCACTGGCCCAGCACCATATTATCCGCATGTCCAATCGCACCATATAATGCCGACAACCTATCATCCGTATCAGGCATGGCGACATAGCCATCGTTCACATCCGCCCCCGCCGCCACCAACATCCGCGCAATTGCCAACATATCCGCTTCACGCTCCGGCACCGCATGAATATATTTCGAGAACGCCAAATGCAGGATCGGCGTGCGTGGCCCGTATTTGCGCGTAGCGGCCTTTGGATCACCCACCAAACCCTGCCGCACAGCATCCACATTATATAACGCACATTGCAGCCCGAAAAACCCGTCCGCCAGATCCGGCGCCTTACCCAGCAGTTTCACCACCACAGCATTTTGCCCATGCGCCAGCGCAAACTTTAGCCGCTGCTGCTTTTGCGCACGATCCATACCTGACACCTCGATTGCCAGCTTCAACTGCGGCCAGCTGGCAAACCCGTTTTCCTGCGCAATCACATGCAGGTAATCCGCATGCCGCAACGCTTCTCCCTCGGGCTTGGGCGGATGCAACCGCAACCGTTGATGTGCCGCCGCTTCGCCCACCTCATAAAATTTACGCAGCTTTTTAGCCGCGCGGCGCAATTTATCCAGGGAATGGTCCATAGTTTTCTCCTCAAAATGCCCATCGGTTCGCTAAACGGGCTGGAAAAAACCAAATATGGTCTTTTGAAATCAGATCAGAGGTGCTGCAACAGCTTTGCGCGAACCAGCATGCCGCCCCTATCGGCAGCTATATGCTAGCGCACGTCTGGACGCGGGGCAACTGTGGCTTTAACCTGACAGCTGATGCGAATCCGAGGGGCCACATGAGCGACACCACACAATCCACCTATCAAGTGCTGGCCCGCAAATACCGGCCCGAAAGCTTTGCCGATCTGGTGGGGCAAGACGCCATGGTCCGCACCCTGAAAAACGCGTTTGAGGCAGACCGGATCGCGCAAGCCTTTATCATGACTGGCATCCGCGGCACCGGCAAAACCACCACCGCGCGGATTATCGCCAAGGGGATGAACTGCATAGGCGAGGATGGCCAAGGCAAACCAACCACTGAACCATGCGGCAAATGCGAGCACTGCGTGGCGATCATGGAAGGCCGCCATGTCGATGTAATGGAAATGGACGCCGCCTCGCGCACCGGCGTTGGCGACATCCGCGAGATTATCGATTCTGTCCACTACCGCGCCGCTTCAGCCCGCTACAAGATTTACATCATTGACGAAGTTCACATGCTCTCCACCAGCGCCTTTAACGCGCTGCTGAAAACGCTAGAGGAACCCCCCGCACACGTCAAATTCATCTTTGCCACCACCGAAATTCGCAAGGTGCCGGTGACGGTGCTGTCGCGCTGCCAACGCTTTGATCTGCGCCGGATTGAACCCGAAGTGATGATCGCCTTGCTGCGTAAAACCGCCGACGCGGAAGATGCCGAAATCTCTGATGATGCGCTGGCGTTGATCACGCGGGCCTCGGAAGGCTCGGCACGTGATGCCCAATCCCTGCTGGATCAGTCGATCAGCCACGGCGCGGGTGAAACCACCGCCGATCAGGTCCGCGCCATGCTGGGGCTTGCGGACCGTGGCCGTGTGCTGGACCTGTTTGACATGATCGTCAAAGGCGATGCGGCGGGGGCGCTGACCGAACTGTCCAGCCAATACGCCGACGGGGCCGATCCGATGGCCGTGCTGCGCGATCTGGCGGAAATCACCCACTGGGTGTCGGTGATTAAAATTACGCCGGAAGCCGCCGAAGACCCCACCGTTTCACCGGAAGAGCGCACCCGTGGCCAAGCCATGTCAGCCGCCCTTCCGATGCGGGTGATGGCGCGGATGTGGCAAATGCTGCTCAAGGCGCTGGAAGAGGTGGCGATGGCCCCCAACACCATGATGGCCGCCGAAATGGCGGTGATCCGGCTAACGCATGTGGCCGACCTGCCAACGCCGGGCGAATTGGTCAAGAAACTACAAGATGCCACACCACCACCGCAAAACCCCGCACCCGGCGGCGGAACAGAAGGGCCTGCGGCTGCGCCGACAGACGGGGGGGCCTCGCTGCGCTCGGCCCCGTCGCAACCGACAGGTGGCGGAACAACAGCACTGGCTGTGGCCCACACCCCCGAAAACGCGCTGGCACAGTATGCCCGCTTTGAAGACGTGGTTGAATTGATCCGCACCATGCGCGACGTCAAACTGCTGGTCGAGGTCGAAACCACCCTGCGCCTTGCCTGCTATAGCCCCGGCCGGATTGAATTCCAGCCCACCGATAACGCCCCGCGCGATTTGGCCCAACGCCTTGGCCAACGGCTGCAGGGCTGGACCGGCACACGCTGGGCCGTGACATTGGTCAATGAGGGTGGGGCGCAAACCCTTGCCGAAATTCGTGACGCTGACCAAATAGCGCTAGAAGAAGAAGCCCGTGATCACCCGCTGGTGCAAGCTGTGTTGACCACCTTCCCCGGCGCCAAGATCACCAGCATCACCACTCCCAAAGCGCTTCAAGCCATCGCCGCCGCCGACGCCTTACCCGAAGTTGACGATGAGTGGGATCCGTTCGAGGACGATTAAGCCTACTCATTTTTGTTCCACAAATATCCCCGCCGGAGGCCCTAAATCTCTTCTGCACAGCCTTGTTAAACAGCACCTGCATCCGTATCTATAGTCCAACCCGTCAACACAGGAGAGACACAAGATGTTCAAAGGCATGGGCGACATGGCCAAGATGATGAAAACGGCCAAGGATATGCAGGAGAAGATGGGCGAGCTGCAAGAAGAAATGGACAACATCACCGTGGTTGGCGAATCTGGCGCTGGCTTGGTCAAGGCGACCGCCACAGCCAAGGGCGAGTTGACCGCGCTGGAAATTGATCCGTCGATTTTTCATCCGGATGAAAAGGAAGTGGTTGAGGATCTGATCCTTGCCGCAATCAAGGATGCACAGGCTAAGGCTGCTGAACGTTCGCAACAAGAAATGTCAAAGCTGACCGAAGGTCTGGGGTTGCCTGCCGATATGAAGCTGCCGTTTTAGGCAGAGTTAAAAAGAGATTCCATGCGCTCCGCGCGGGGATATTTAGACGAAAAAAAAGAGGCGGGTGCAGGCCATGAATAACGCAACATGCGACATTGAAAACCTGATCGATCTGATGGCCAAACTGCCCGGCCTTGGCCCGCGCTCGGCCCGTCGCGCTGTGCTGCATATGATCAAGAAACGCGCCCTGTTGATGACGCCACTGGCCGATGTTCTGTCCGAGGTCGCCGTATCAGCCCGCGAGTGTCTGAACTGCGGCAATGTCGGCACCACCGACATCTGCGAGATTTGCGCCGCCGACAAACGCGCCACCGGCGAATTATGTGTGGTCGAGGATGTGGCCGATCTGTGGGCAATGGAGCGCGCGGGCGTGTTCAAGGGGCGCTATCACGTGTTGGGCGGCACCCTGTCGGCGCTGGACGCCGTCGGCCCCGACGATTTGCAAATCCCCAAATTGCGCGCCCGTGTGGTTGCCGAAAACATCACCGAAGTGATTTTGGCGCTGAACGCCACAGTCGATGGCCAAACCACCGCGCATTATATCGCGGACGAGCTGGAGGGTAGTGGCGTTATCATCACCACATTGGCCCAAGGCGTGCCGATTGGCGGCGAGTTGGATTATCTGGACGATGGCACCATAAGCGCCGCCTTGAAGGCGCGCAAAAGTTTCTAGAACTCGTAACGCACCCCGACATGCACGCGCTTTTCTTCAAACGTAACCTTGACCCGGTCAAACGCCACCCCGACAAGAGCCCCCGCCACCACCTGGCCAACGGTGTGATTGTCACCATCAATCCGTGATGCACCAACCAGCGCCGCCAATCCAAAGGCCAGATATTTACCACCTTTTGCATTTATACACCGACGCGAAAGATAGCTGGCCCCATAGAAAGCCGCTGCTGTATGTCCCGACGGAAACCCATGCGTGCCCCCATTCGGTCGCTGGTTGATTGCTGCATCTCCCAAGGCGTATTTGCTTGCTTGCACAGTGGCTTCTTGGCCAACGAGCCGCCATGTAACTGGCGCAAATTCACGCTTGCGTGCGGCACAAACCAGTGCAGCAACCGGCAAAGCAATTTGCAAATAATCACCTGCTTTTGTAAAACCATCCCCCGCTTGCGCTGATGTAGCCAGAATGCACACAACCGCTGCTGCGGATACCCGCAACCCAATTCTTTTAGCTAACATTATTCTCCGTCCCCTTGATTGTCCCTCTCGCCGACAAGCGTTGTGCCGGATAGGAGCAGTCAAAGGACACATTAAAGGCCGCGTATATAAACTATAGTTGGATGTGTCTGAAATAAGCCATATGTTTATAAATTCGATCCTGCCATTTTCTGACATGACGCTATGCAATAACAGTTTTTAAAACATAGCACAGGAGGAATACATGTCGGAAAACTGGATCGCCGTCGCCTCGGCCAGCCATGTTCATATTGGCCGCGAGCAAGGTTTTATGCAGGTGAACCACGGCAAACTTGCACCATTACTCCGCCTCCATCCTAGGGACCGCGTGGTGTATTATTCTCCAAGTGAGGTGCTCCGTAAACCGGACGGATTACAATCCTTCACAGCCATAGGGATCGTGCGCGATAAAGTGCCATATCAGGCCTCGATGCATGAAGGGAAATTCCACCCCTTCCGGCGCGATGTTGAATGGCTTACGGCCAATGAGGCACCAATCCGCCCCTTGCTGGACCATCTGGATTTCACCCGTGGCAATCAAAACTGGGGGTACCAGATGCGGTTTGGCCTGTTCAGGATTAGCGCAAGCGATATGGACCAGATCGCGAATGCCATGAACGTACAGCCCTAAATAAAATGCCCCGCAGCGCAAACCACGGGGCATAATCCGGCGATGATTGACTGGCGCTTATTTTGCGTCGTCGCCCTCATCTTTGTCTTTATCGTCAGGCAGGTTAAACAGACTGTCAGCATCCACCAGATTTTCCTCTGGCTCATCCGCATCATCGGTCAACGTAAAGGTCTCAAGCCCCGCAATTGCTGTTGGCATCTTGGGTTCTTCCGGCGCTCCCAGTGATTGCTCGGTCGACACCAGCTTGCGGCGCTCGTCGTCCGACATCACACCACCCTCTTTGGCCTTCTTCAGGTTGGCCTTTTGCACGGCCGCATCCAGTTCGCTCTGCTTGCACAGACCCAGCGCTACAGGATCAATCGGCTGAATATTGTTGATGTTCCAGTGGGTGCGCTCACGCAATGCCTGAATGGTCGGCTTAGTGGTGCCAACCAGCTTGCTGATCTGCGCATCCGCCAATTCGGGGTGAAACTTGACCAACCACAGGATCGACGCTGGCCGGTCCTGACGTTTTGACAATGGTGTATAACGCGGCCCACGGCGCTTTTCCTCGCCCACAGCAGCGGCATAGAACTTCAGCTTCAGACTGTGCTTGGGATCTTTCTCGGCGGCCTCAATCTCGTCACCGGTCAGCTGGTTATTCGAGATCGGATCAAACCCCTTCACGCCAGCGGCCACATCGCCATCGGCAATGCCCTGCACTTCCAATTCGTGCAATTCGCAAAAATCGGCGACCTGTTTGAAGGTCAGCGTTGTGTTGTCCACCAGCCAAACGGCGGTTGCTTTTGCCATGATCGGTTTAGCCATCTTGAAATCTCCTAAAGCATAACTTCCCTACACCCTTGAATGGGCAGCTTCACTTTGAAGCGGGTTCACATTGTAGGGGAACTTAAACGCTATATACTGCGCTTGACTGAAAGAGGAAAGAGCAAATGCGTTCAATTTTGGCAATCCTGTTTGTGGCCGCCCTGATCGCCCCTGCCGCCCACGCCGAAGGGGAACAGGCAGGCGAGTTTGACTACTACATGTTGTCGCTATCCTGGTCCCCGACATGGTGCGCCATTGAGGGCGATGCGCGCGGTGCTGACCAGTGCGATGCACGTCACGATTACGGCTGGATATTACATGGGCTGTGGCCGCAATATGAAACCGGCTACCCCAGCTATTGCAACACCTCGGCCCAGCCCCCGTCGCGGGGCGAAACGGCGGCGATGGTTGATGTCATGGCATCCGGTGGCCTCGCGTGGCACCAATGGAAAAAACACGGGCGCTGCTCCGGCCTGACCTCGCAGGAATATTTCACCGCCGCCCGCAAAGCCTACAATGCTGTGGTGCGCCCGCCGGTGTTGCGCAAACTGGATCACACAGTAAAACTCCCCGCCTCGGTGATCGAGGAAGCGTTCCTGCAATCCAACCCCGACATGACGGCGGATATGATTACCATCACTTGTAAGCGGGGCCGGATTCAGGAAGCGCGGGTTTGCCTGACCAAAGACCTTGAACCACGTGAATGTGGGGCCGATGTGGTGCGCGATTGTGCTATGACGGATGCGCTGTTTGATCCAATTCGCTAGGCAACCGACTGTGCATCACTCTGCGTGACCCATGCCTTTGCCTGCTCCCAGTCATCATAAGCAAACAAACGCACACGCCCCCGCATCAAGGGGGCAAACATTTTGACACCCATTTCAACCCAGCCAACATCAGTCACGACAGCAACCCGCTCATAGTCGCTCCAGTGCGAAAGCCCCAGTTTGGTGTCTTCCCATGCAGCACCCGCAGTAAACCCGTCAAACTCAGGACCCATCACATAGAACAGCTTGACCTTTCCATCATCCGCAACCGATGCATCAACCATCGGGTGCAACTCGTTGGCATAGGCGTCATGGTCAATCCGGCCCTTGGCCGAAACCGCAACCACATCATCCGGAAAACCTTCCAGAACTTCAAAATGGCCTGTTTTGTTGTCTTGCATCATCTTATCCTTTCCAGATCAATCATGATGCGCGCATCCGTTCCATAGATGGGCAATACAAACGCAATTTCAACCTTCCCGCGGGGCTTTTGATCCGTTAGGCTGCATGGTGTGAACCTCTATTCCCTCCTCCAATCCCGTGCTGCTTGCGGCCACCCTGTCCGCGCAGGCCTGATCGGTGCTGGCAAATTCGGCTCGATGTTTCTGGCCCAGATTCCCACCACCCACGGGCTTGAGGTTTCGGTGATTGCCGATCTAAACGTCCCAGCCGCCCGAACCGCCTGCAAAACCGTTGGCTGGGACGATGCCCGTATTGACGCCACGCGTTTCACGGGTGATGCCGCCACCCTTATCAAAGACCCGTCTGTCGAAGTTGTGATCGAGGCCACAGGTCACCCCGCTGCAGGCCTGGCCCACGCCGAACTGGCGCTAGAACACGGCAAACACATCATCATGGTGAACGTCGAGGCAGACGTGTTGGCTGGCCCCCTGATGGCCGCGAAATTCCGCAAGGCAGGACTGGTGTATTCCATGGCCTACGGCGATCAACCCGCGCTCACATCCGAATTGGTCGATTGGGCGCGGGCCACCGGATTCGAGGTGATCGCAGCGGGCAAAGGTACCAAATACCTGCCCGAATACCACAACGTCACACCCGATGATGTCTGGCAGCACTATGGCCTGACCGCGGATCAGGCGGCCGAGGCGGGGATGAACAGCCAGATGTTCAATTCATTTCTTGACGGCACCAAATCCGCCATCGAAATGGCCGCGATTGCCAACGCTTGCAATCTGTCTGCCCCCGCAAATGGCCTCGCCTTTCCACCTTGCTCGACCACTGATCTGCAAAACCGACTGATCCCGCGCGACAATGGCGGCGTACTGGATTCCGCCGGTCAGGTCGAGGTCGTCTCGTCGCTAAACCGTGATGGAACTGACGTGCCCAACGATCTGCGCTGGGGCGTCTATGTGGTGCTAAAAGCCCCGAACGATTACGCCGCCGCCTGCTTTGCCCAATACGGCCTGCCCACCGACAAAACCGGCCAATACGCGGCCATGTATAAACCGTTTCACCTGATCGGTCTGGAGCTCGGCATCTCGGTGCTGTCCGCCGCCTTGCGCGGCGAACCAACAGGCCAATCACGCGCCTTTAACGCCGACGCCGTGGCCTGCGCCAAACGTGATCTGGCGGTTGGCGATATGCTGGATGGCGAGGGTGGCTACACCGTCTGGGGTAGGTTGATGCCCGCCGCCGATAGCCAGCGCATTGGTGCCCTGCCAATCGGGTTGGCGGGTGGCATCAAAGTGGTGCGTCCTGTAAAACAAGGCCGTGTTTTGTGCTGGGATGATGTGGCCGTTGACGCCTCTGATCCTGCCACCAACCTGCGCCGCGAAATGGAAGCCGCGTTCAAACCTTAACGTCCCCCCCCGTTAAAAGCTCATATGCGAGTCATATGGAATTCATATGGTTTTCATATACTGCAAATCCGGCCCCAAACTGATAAGTTAACGCACCTTCAAAACGATCTTGCCGATGTGGTCTCCATCCTCGATCCGCTCGTGCGCCTCCGCCGCATCCGCCAGCGCAAATTCACTGTCCATCACTGGTGCAATTTGCCCCGTGTCCAGCTGCGGCCAGACCTGTTCGCGCAACTGATCGGCAATCCGCGCCTTGGCCAAATCGCTTTGCGGACGCAACGTGCTGCCAGTCACCGTCAGGCGTCGCATCATGATCTGGGCATAGTTCAATTACTCCTTTGGTCCCGTCAAAAACGCGATCTGCACCAGCCGCCCCTCGTCCGCCAACGCCTTGATATTGCGCCCGATATAATCGCCGCCGACCATATCCAAAATCAGGTTCGCACCACCCGCTTCGCGCAGCACAGAAACGAAATCCTCATCACGGTAATTGATACTGCGTTCAGCCCCAAGCGCCTGACAAACCTCACATTTTCCATCCGAACCGGCTGTGCTAAACACCCGCGCACCAAACGCGTTTGCTAATTGGATCGCCGTCGTGCCGATCCCGCTGGAACCACCATGCACCAAGAACCGCTCACCCGCTTTTAGCCCTCCGCGCATGAACACGTTGGACCAAACCGTAAAGAATGTCTCGGGCAGACAAGCCGCTGATTTCATTGTCATTCCTGTTGGAATTGGCAGCGCGTGTTTTGCAGCGCAGGTCACATACTCAGCATAACCACCACCCGGCAACAGCGCACAAACCGAATCGCCTACGACCCATTCAGTAACGCCCGCACCCAGCGCCACAACCTCGCCCGCGCCCTCAAGCCCCGGTAAATCACTGGCGGTCGGGGGCGGCGCATAAGCGCCAGCGCGTTGCAATGCATCAGGGCGATTTACCCCCGCATATTCCAGCCGGATCAGGATTTCACCATAAGCTGGCACAGGCACATCGCGGCTGCAAATCTGCAACACCTCCGGCCCGCCAGCTTTCGTAATTTCCACGGCCCGCATTACCTTTGGCACGCTCATTTTGGTGTCTCTCCTTGGCTGTCCCAACGCCCCGGAACATCCTGCATCGGCGCGGATTTCGGCGCTTTCACATGCCCCATCGCCCACAATGGCCCCACTAACAACCCCTTCAGCAACGGGTTGCCGCGCACGTCTGCCTTGATCTTTTCAATCTGCATCACGTTCTCGATCCGGCGCTCCAGAAACTCCCACGTATCGGCATTGCCATCACTTTCGTCCCCCAACCAGAACAATACGCATGACCCATAAACACCTGATAACGTAGCCCTTTTCGTATACCAGTTGATATCATCCGATGTGTCGCCCAGCGCGTTCCAGATCGCATCGCACGTCTCCCAAATCAGCTTGGCCCCGTCCGCCGCATATTTTGGCAAGGCAAACAGCGCCGATGCTTTTCGCACCACTTCACGGTCCTCGACCACCTCGATCCGCATTCGCACCAACGCTGAAATCTTGTCACGGTATCGCATCTCGGATAGGTCCGCCGCGGCAAACCGCTCCAGCATCAAGGCATCCCCCCGCTGATGAAACGCCACCGCCAAATCGACCGCCCCGCGCGGGCATACGGCGTGCGCTACCACCGGATCAATCCCCACGTCCGCTACCGCCATCTGGAAACTGGCATCACTCCAGCCATCAAAGGTCACATGCGGCAGGATCGCATCAAGCAGGGCGTCCTTAGGGGGCTGTGTCTGGGTCATATTTCGAATCTCCGTAGTGGACAGGGCAGCTTTGCCTTGCTATAGGGCCAGTTCCTGCAACTTTTTGCAAATCTAACCTAGGAAGGTGGTGTAACCACATGCAGGTAAGTGTTCGTGATAACAATGTCGATCAGGCGCTTCGTGCCCTGAAGAAGAAGCTGCAACGCGAAGGTGTATTTCGTGAAATGAAGCTTCGTCAGGCCTACGAAAAGCCGTCCGAGAAAAAGGCGCGTCAGAAAGCAGAAGCAATCCGGCGTTCTCGCAAGCTGGCTCGTAAGAAAGAGCAGCGCGAAGGTATGATGTAAATCATCCCCTCGGCGACATGCGAATAGGTGACCTTCGGGTTGCCGATATAGACCCCCGTAGCCCAGCTTCGGGGGTTTGTTGTTTTATAAGGCGGCCCGCGTTACTGTCGCATATGAACACTTCAACTCAAGACGAACTCTATCAGGATAGCGAGTTGGCCAGTTTTTACGATCTGGAAAACGGCTGGGCCGCTGATTACGATTTCTGTGTCGACCTTGCCCAAAATGCCAAAAGCGTCCTTGATCTGGGGTGTGGCACGGGCAAGCTGGCGACTTATCTTGCCAGAACCAAACAGGTAACAGCCGTTGATCCTGCCATCGCCATGCTGGACATCGCGCGCACAAGGAAAGGCAGCAACAAGGTAACTTGGGTTATGGGCGATGCGACCACCCTGCGACTCGGGCGTAAATTCGACCTTGTTCTGCTCACTGGCCACAGCTTTCAGGTGTTCCTGACACCAGATGCACAGCTTGCCGCCCTCAGAACCATCGCCGCGCATCTTTCCCCGACAGGTCGCTTTGTTTTTGATAGCCGAAATCCAGAACGCCGTGCATGGGAAAGCTGGACAAACCAAAACACCAAACGAAGCTTTGCACACCCCGCCTATGGTGAAACAGAGGCAACGACCGAGGCCGAATACGACGCAACAACCTGTATCACTACCTATCACACCCGCTATAAAACCGCTGAACGAAAACTTGAAGCAACATCCCGTATACGGTTCACTAGCAAAAGCGACCTTGGCCAATGGATCAAACAGGCGGGGCTATCCGTTGACCATTGGTATGGCGACTGGCACGGACAGGGCTGGACGAATGATACGACCGAAATCATCCCCGTTGGGCGGCTTACCTAAACGCCCCTTCCCCCCACCGAGACCGCACGGTAGTCTGCCACAAAACGTAAACCGAAAGGCCCACCCCATGACCATCCACATTGGCGCGAAACCCGAAGACATTGCCCAAACAGTTCTGATGCCGGGTGATCCTTACCGCGCCAAATGGGCCGCCGAAACCTTCCTGAAAGATGCCAAATGCATCAACGAGGTCCGCGGCATGTTGGGGTTCACCGGCACATGGAACGGCAACCGTGTTACCATTCAGGGGTCCGGCATGGGCATGCCCAGCCTGTCGATTTATGCCAATGAACTGATCACCGAATATAACGCGCAAACCCTGATCCGCATCGGATCATGCGGTGCGATGCAGGAAAACGTGAAGGTGCGCGACGTGATCATCGCCATGACCGCCACGACCCTGTCGACCCCCTCAAGCGGCATCTTCAAGGAACTGAACTTTGCCCCATGCGCCGATTATTCCCTGCTGGAAGCCGCCGTTACTGCCTCGCGCAGCCGCGATGTCGCCACCCATGTTGGCGGCATCTATTCGTCCGATGTGTTCTATGACGAACGCCCCGATCTGACCGACCAAATGATGCGCCACGGCATCTTGGGGGTCGAGATGGAGGCCGCCGAACTCTATAATCTCGCCGCCCGCCACTCTCGCCGTGCCTTAGCAATCCTAACGGTGTCGGACCACTTGATCACGCACGAGGCCCTGCCCTCGGACCAGCGCGAGAAAACCTTTGGCGACATGGTGGAAATCGCGCTTGAGGCGGCGTTCTCCTGACCGCTATTTGCGGCGCAGTGCATAAACTCCGCCGCTACCCTCGCTGGACATATTTGAGATCGGCATAAATTCCAGAAAACCAACCTGCGTCTTGCCCTGATAGGGCGCAGGCACCACATACCAATGCAGTTGCGTTTGCAGCTTTTGCCGCAGCGCTTTCACTGCAATTTCGCGGAAAAACAAATCCTCGTCGCCAATGCGCAGCCGGTGGTCGGTCATACCCGAGAAAACCACGGGGACCCCGCGATACGTCTCGTCCACCCGTTCTTTGCGAAACCGCAGCATCTTTAGCCTGCCACGCGCCGGATAGCGCATCTTGCGTTCGGGCAGCAATGCCATCAGCCGCGGATTATCCCCGGCCAAATCGCTGTTACTTGCGGAATACGTCTTGGTCTGCACATCTTTTAACAACACGGTACGGTTGAATTTGGCAGGATATTCCGCAACGGTTACCCCCATATCGTAGTCGAAATCCAGCGTGATCGCCCTGTCCGACAGATAAAACAGAACCCAGTCGCCTGTGATCCACATATAAGCGCGGTATTTGTCGATGCCGTCCTCAAAATTCGGCTCGTCGTAAACCACAATGTCCGCATCTGTATAGGCCTGCGCATAGATTTCGTGAAACGATTCCACCGTTAACGTGCGGGTCTTGTCGCCATTCACAACCTGCACAAACCGCTCCAGCTTTGGTTGGGGTTTTGACAGATCATACAGGCCTTTGGGCGTTGCGATATAATAAGAAAACGGCAGTAACCTTATTCCTTCACTGTGTTTTAGCGAAAACACCTTGTTGCCAAGGGCGTCAAATTTGCTGATTTGCAAACTGTCCAGCACAAAGAAATTTCCAGCGGGGCTATAGGTGATACCGGCAGGCGACCAGTAATCATTCACCCGTACCAGCGTATAATGCTCGGATGACGGGTTATCTTTTAACAACGGAATGTCCCCTGCCGCAAACGCAGGCAAACCCAGCCATAGTGCCACAATTACACTGGTCATCATTAATCTACCCATACCGCATCCTAGCACAGCCTCGCCCCTCGCAAAGTCTGTTATTCCCTACCCTTGGGCCAGCATCCGGCATATCCGCACCACTATCCCGCCGCCTTGCAACGGCTGTGGCAACAGCAATGCCAGCGACCGGTCCAGAGCCACCCGTTTGCCAAAAGGTTCAACCAGACTACCCGCCTGCAAATGCGTCGCCACCAGTGCCCTGTGCCCAATCAGAACGCCCGCGCCCTGCACCGCTTCTGCCACGGCCAGCGAATACAGCGAATAGGTCGCTCCCTGCACGCCTGCCCCCGTCTGACCCAGCCAGATATCCCAATCCTGCGACCATGTGCTGTCACCAATCAGCGGCACATTGGCCAGATCACCGAGCCTATGCAAACCCGCCGCCAGTTCCGGCGCACAGACAGGGAAAATCTCATCCGGCTCGATCGGCATCACTATGGGGCTTGCCGGTGCATCACTATAGAAAATCCCCACATCAAAGGTATCGCGCAGCAGGTTTGGCGCAGTCTCCATCGCGGTGATCGAAACGGTCACATCGGGCAGTGCGCGCCGGATCATCGGCATGCGCGGCGACAGCCACAGTTGCGCGATGCTGGGCAGGGTTGCTATATGCACCACCTTGCTGGCCGCCGCCGTGCGCAAGGTCTGAACCGCACGGCCCAGATCGTCAAATGCCGCCGTGAAATCCGCCGCGACCTTTGCTCCCAACGCCGATAATTTCACCCCCTGCGCTTGGCGCTCGAACAATTCGGCCCCGATCCAGTCTTCCAGCCCTTTGACCTGCTGGGTCACCGCCCCTGCTGTCACTCCCAGCTCCTCAGCCGCCCGCGCAAAACCGCCCAAACGTGCGGCCGCCTCGAACGTACGCAAAGCAGTCAGGGGTGGGCCTTTGGGGCGGGGCGGGGAAACGGACATGGATATAGCCTTAGTTTTACTACCCCTAGAATGCACAAAAACTCATTTGTGCCAAGCCCCCACAGCTGTTTATCTCACACCAACCAGACAGGAGCTATTGATGACCCACCTCAATTCACGCCCATGGGTGCCCGCCGCCGTTGAAAGCTATATTCAGGATGTCGCCAGTCAAACTGCTGCCGCCACCAGCGACGACACCGAGGCGCATTTGAACAACCTAATCGGTGAAAACCGGCAAATCCATGAACGGGATTGTTTCAATCTGAATCCTGCCACCAACGTGATGAACTCCCGCGCCGAGGCAATGCTCGCCTCCGGCCTCGGCACACGTCCGTCATTGGGCTATCCCGGTGACAAATACGAAATGGGGCTCGAGGCGGTGGGCGAAATCGAGGTGATCGCCGCCGAGCTGGCCGCCGAAATCTTTAACGCCAAATACGCCGAAATCCGTGTGCCATCCGGTGCGATTGCCAATCTCTATGGCTTCATGGCGCTGACCAAAGCCGGTGATCACATCATCACGCCGCCAGCCAGCATCGGTGGCCATGTCACCCACCACGGCGATGGATGCGCTGGCCTATATGGGCTGATCAGTCACGACGCACCGGTAAACGCTGATGGCTACACCATCGATGTTGAGGCCCTGCGCAAACTGGCCCATGAGGTGAAACCAAAGCTAATCACCATTGGTGGTTCCTTAAACCTGTTCCCCCATCCCGTCGCCGAAATCCGCGAAATCGCCGATCAGGTCGGCGCACACCTGCTGTTCGATGCCGCCCACCAATGCGGCATTATCGCGGGCGGCGCATGGGACAACCCGCTGGATCAGGGCGCACATCTGATGACGATGAGCACCTACAAAAGCCTTGGCGGTCCGCCCTCCGGCCTGATCGTCACCAATGACGCCGAAATCGCCCAGCGCCTTGACGCAATCGCATATCCCGGCATGACCGCCAACTTTGACGCCGCCAAATCCGCCGCCCTTGCCCTGACTATGCTGGACTGGCGCGATTATGGCGCCGATTACGCCGCCAAAATGGTCTCGCTGTCCCGCGCACTGGCCACAGCACTTGCCGCCGAGGGCCTGCCAGTCTTTGCTGCTGACCAAGGCTTCACCACCTCGCACCAGTTCGCCATTGTCGCGGCTGATTTTGGCGGTGGTCAAACCGCCTCCAAAACCCTGCGCCGCGCGGGCTTCCTTGCTTGCGGTATTGGCCTGCCAATTGCCCCCGTTGCAGGCGACATGAACGGGCTGCGCATCGGCACCCCTGAATTGGTGCGCTGGGGCATTCAGGAATCTGACGCCCCCCGCATGGCGGCCCTGATCGCAAACACCCTGCGCCGCAATGATCCAGAAGCGCTCGCCACCGAAGTTTCCGAATGGCGCAGCACCTTCGACACGCTGCACTACATCCGCCCTTAATTTCTTCTTGCCCTAAATACCTCCCGCGCGGAGCGCATAAAATCTCTTACGCTCCGTGCCCACCGCCATACGCATTACGCACAGGCGGGTGCCACCCATCCAGCGCCCCTGCCTGCGGTGCAAACACTTCGACCAAAAGCGGATAACACGCCGCCTCATCGGAAGAGTGTTTCGCCGAACAATCCCCGCCCGGGCAGGCCGACAAAGCGCCCAACAGGTCTATCTCGGCAAAAAACTCCAGATAATCACCAGCCCGCACCGGACTGGATTTCATAAAATACTGCCCCGTATCGCGGGTGAACCCTGTGCACATGAACACGTTCAAAACATCATGCACATGGCGCTCGGCCTCGGCCAGCGTCACCCCGATTTCATCACTCAGCGCACGGGTCAGGTTGGAATGGCAGCAATGATGATACTGCCCGCCCGTCAACAGGTTATGGGTATAGGGATCACAACGCGTGCCGATCACATCATGCACCGACCCGCCAAACGCATCGATCCCGTACCAATCCAGCGTGTCCGTTATGATCGTCGCCATCGGGCGCAGCTGCGGAAAACTGCTCCACATCCGGTCGACAGTGGTCAAATGCGTCCCGTGCAACGCGCGGGTTTTGCCGCTGTAAAACCGCTCGCCCAGATCACCGGCATTCCACAGGTTCAAATCGCCAACCTGTGGGCCATCAACACAGCTGATACGGAAAAACTGCCCTGCTTCTGCGCGAAAACAGGCGGCCTCGCGCGGGGCGACCAGCACCTCGGAAACCTTGCGCGCCCCGATGCGCGCCGCCTGATACAACGCTATATCCGGCACAGGTAATGTTTCCACCGGATAGCATATCACCGGCTCAACGGCACGGCGCACATCGGCGTCTTTGGGCGGATTACTCATCTTTACCCTCGAGTTCCAACCGCTCGCCAAAGGCGCGGTATGAACGTTCCAATTTCGCTGAATAACCCCCCTGCGCCGGATGCACCTCGGGGTTGGCGATATAGTCAAAGTTCAACCCCGCACCCTCGATCAAGCGGTTCATCATGTTGAACAAGGCACAAACACTAATCGCCTCATACATCGCCTGCTCGCCCCAGCCCGCCGCATAAACCGAATCCGAATCCGCCTGCACCAGCTTGCTTGGCAGGGTGTTCAACTTGGCCACATAGCGCAGCAAAGGGCGCAGTTTTTCAGATACAGGGGCGGTTTCGACATCCGCCACCAAGGCCGCGATCAGGCCACCGTCGATGCCGTAAGCCTCGGCATATACCTTGTGGGAATCGTGGCAAAACGCACAGGCATTCAGGCCCGACACAAAGGTTGCAATCAACTCGCGCTCGCCAATGCTCAACTCGCCTTTGCTGCGCAAAATACCATCAGTGTAGGCCATTAAGGGGGCGGTGTTATCGGGGAACCGCTTAAAGAAATCCGACAGATGCGCGGGGTTGGGCAGGCTGGGGATGTGGGGCATGGGAAAGTTCCTTAAATGGATTTCACATAGGGTAACACCGTTCCCTGCCCACCCCAAAATGAAAAATAGCCTCAGAACATCCCGTTCGGATTGGCACTTTCCCGTGGTAAAACCTGCAACACATCCCAATGCTCTAGAATCTTGCCATCTGAATCGAGCCTGAATATATCAATACCGGCATAATCCTCACCACCCGGCCAAATTTGGTGACAATGCAGCACCACCAGATCACCCTCGGCAATCACGCGCTTGAACTCAACTTTCTTGTCAGGATGCTCGCGCTTCATTTTCTCGAAATAGGTGATGAAGCCAGCAACACCGGATGTGACATGCGGATTATGCTGGATATATGTACTACCCACATATTTATCGACTGCAGCGGCTGGCTCGCATTGATTAAACATCATGTCGTAAAACGCTATGACGTTCTTTTTGTTACGCTCCAGATCGGCCATTGTCAGGATTTACTCCGGTTATTACATCACGGCCCAAACTGTACCGATCTAAATCGACCGCTGAACCATCAATTTCTTGATCTCGGCAATCGCCTTAGCGGGGTTCAACCCTTTGGGGCAAGTGTTGGTGCAATTCATAATCGTATGACAGCGATACAGCTTGAACGGATCATCCAGCTCGTCCAGCCGCTCGCCTGTCGCCTCGTCGCGTGAATCAATGATCCAGCGGTAGGCGTGCAGCAATGCAGCCGGCCCAAGGTAACGATCCGAATTCCACCAATAGCTCGGACAGGACGTGGAACAGGCGGCGCACATTACGCACTCATACAGCCCATCCAGTTTCTTGCGATCATCAATTGACTGTTTCCATTCCTTTGCGGGCCGGTTGGTTTTGGTTTCCAGCCACGGCATGATGCTGGCGTGCTGGGCATAGAAATTGGTCAGATCAGGGATCAGATCCTTGACCACAGGCATGTGTGGTAACGGATATATCTTCACGTCGCCCTTGATTTCATCCATGCCGTAAATACAGGCCAGCGTGTTGATCCCGTCGATGTTCATCGCGCAGGACCCGCAAATGCCCTCGCGGCAGGACCGCCGAAACGTCAGGGTCGGGTCAATCTCGTTCTTGATCATGATCAGCGCGTCCAGAACCATCGGGCCGCATTTGTCCATATCGACGAAATAGGTATCAACCTGCGGGTTCTTGCCATCATCTGGGTTCCAGCGGTAAATGCTGAGCTTGCGGATGTTGGTCGCACCAACAGGTTTGGGCCATGTTTTGCCCGTGACCATCCGCGAATTTTTCGGGAGCGTTAGTTCAACCATATCTAAGTCCTATCCCAGACCCGAGCCAAGCTCGGCCTTTACGAAACATTTCAACGTGTCGCCGCGGGTACTGATCCCGACAACTGTATTTACGGTGCTTTGGTCCACGCCTGTCACGGCCGCTTTGGCAAGGCTGAAAATCTCTTCCGTGGTGGCGTTATCGATCACGCAATTGCTGTAGGCCTCGGTGTTGCGGCCTGGGAATTTATCAACGATGATCGGCGTAACGACCCGCTTGGCCGCTTCGCGCGATGTGTCCTGAACAATCCCGTCGGTAACACAGCCCGACAGGCCAATCATCGCCAGCCCAATTACTATTCCGCGTATCATGTCCTAATCCCCCTGCAATGACGACTGGATCGTGCTGCCCGTCTGCAAGAACAGAATTGCACGGCGACGTTGTTCTTGTGTCAATGTCGCCCACAGCGCCACATCACCTTCCAACACCGGAAAACCTGTCGGGAATGGCATTGTGCCCAGCACAGCAGTGGCGGCTGTCCGCACGGTAGTCCCTTGTGGCCGTGTGGTGCCACCCGCAGCCGCAACGCAGCGGTTAATATCGGCCAGTTCTTGCGCCGTCGCGTGGACCTTACCGGTTTTGTAATCCGGATCTAGCTGTGCGCGCGCTGTAAAGCCTGACGCATCTGCGCATCGTTCAGCCAAGGCATAACTGGGTATCCCGTTGCCTGTTGTCGACCCGCATGCTGCAAGTCCAAATCCCGTTGTTAACAATAACCGAACTGCAAAACCCTGCATCAATAGACCCTTTTCTTTGGTGCAAACTTTTTCATATCGACGCCGCCCTCATCCAGCGTCGTCAACGGGTCAACGTGAACCGGGCGGTATTTGATCTTGACCTTACCGGCTACGTCCACAGTTGCCAGCGTGTGTTTGCGCCAATCCTTATCGCCACGATCCGGATAATCCTCGTGTGCATGCGCCCCGCGGCTTTCTTTGCGGGCCTTGGCCCCGTAGATCGTGGTCAGCCCGTTGGCCATCAGGTTTTCCAGCTCCAGCGTTTCCATCAGATCGCTGTTCCAGATCAGCGAGCGATCGGTCACTTTGATGTCTTTCATATCGTCCCAGATTGCGCTCATCCGCTTGCATCCCTCGCTCAGGGTTTTGCTGGTGCGGAATACTGCCGCGTCTTCTTGCATGGCGCGCTGCATTTTCAGCCGCAGTTCGGCGGTGGAATTACTGCCGTCAGCATTGCGGATTTTATCGAAATGCTCGAAAATCACGTCAATCTTGTCTTCTGAAGAATGAGGAACCGGCGCATCCCGATCAATGATTTCGCCTGCCTTGATCGCTGTTGCACGGCCCATAACCACCAAATCCAACAATGAATTGGTGCCCAAACGGTTCGCCCCATGCAGTGACGCACTGGCACATTCGCCAGCGGCCATCAGACCCGGAACAATCGCGTCGGGGTTGCCTTTGGCGGGGTTGATCACCTCGCCCATGTAGTTTGTCGGAATGCCGCCCATATTATAGTGCGCAGTTGGCAATACAGGGATCGGTTCTTTGGTCACATCGACACCGGCGAAAATACGCGCGCTTTCGGCGATGCCAGGCAGGCGCTCGTAAATCACCTCGGCGGGCAGATGGCTTAGGTTCAGGTGGATATGATCCTTAAGCGGCCCAACGCCACGCCCTTCGCGTATTTCGATTGTCATGCAACGGCTGACAACATCGCGGCTGGCCAGATCCTTGAAGGTGGGCGCATAACGTTCCATGAACCGCTCGCCTTCCGAGTTGGTCAGATACCCGCCTTCGCCACGCACCCCTTCGGTGATCAGCGCACCCATACCGTAAATGCCGGTCGGGTGGAACTGCACGAATTCCATATCCTGCAACGGCAATCCGGCCCTCGCCACCATGCCGCCACCATCGCCGGTGCAGGTATGTGCGGATGTGCAGCTGAAATAGGTGCGCCCCGCCCCGCCGGTGGCTAAAACCACCATCTTGGCGTTGAAGCGGTGCATGGTGCCATCATCCAGCTTCCATGCCATGATCCCGGTGCAGGCACCATTGTCATCCATGATCAGATCCAGCGCGAAATATTCGATATAGAATTCGGCGTTGTGTTTCAGGCTTTGACCATACAGCGTGTGCAACATCGCGTGACCAGTCCGGTCAGCGGCGGCACAGGCACGGGGCACCGGCTTGCCTTCGCCATAATCGGTGGTGTGACCACCAAAGGGGCGCTGGTAAATCTTCCCGTCCTCGGTGCGGGAAAACGGCACGCCATAATGTTCCAATTCGTAAACTGCACGCGGCGCTTCACGGGCAACATATTCGATCGTGTCGTTGTCGCCTAACCAGTCGGACCCTTTGACCGTGTCATACATATGCCACTGCCAGCTGTCCGGCTCCATATTGCCAAGGCTTGCAGCAATCCCGCCCTGCGCCGCAACTGTATGCGAACGCGTCGGGAAAACCTTGGTGACGCAGGCGGTCTTCAACCCCTGCTCGGCCATCCCCAATGTGGCCCGCAGACCAGCACCACCTGCCCCCACAACAACAACATCGTATTCGTGGGTCTCGTATTCATATGCAGCCATGTTACTTCTCCGGCTCAGGCACTAAAGGCGATTTTGGCGATGGCGAAAACGGCGGTGACCGCAACACCTCCCCAAATCAGTTTGTTCATAATCAGTGAAGCCAACAAAATGCGTTGGCCATGCACATAATCCTCGATCACCACCTGCAAACCTTGCTGCAAATGCTTGCACAAAACGATGAAGAACATCACCGCCACCAACGCATGATACGGGTGTGCATAGGTTTGCAACATGGTGCTGTGGTCCGCCCCAAGCGTGCGTATGAAGGGAAATAAGAACATCAGGGAAAGCGGGATCAACGCAATTGACGTCAGACGCTGTGACATCCAGTGGCCCACGCCGCTGTGGGATGTTCCCAACCCGTCAACACGTTTACGATCGGTAATATATGACATCTATTTCCCCCTCACATCGCCCAGACGATGCACAGCACCGTGGCGACAAGTGACAATATGAACGCGACCCAGCCCGAACGCCGAACCGTTTTCATGCCCATGCCGTTGACTGCGTCCCAGCGCAAGTGGCGCAGCCCGTTGAAAAAATGGAACCAGAACGCCCACAATGACGCGACAAGGATCAGCAGGCCAAACCACGAAGTCAAAAACCCGTCGACCAGTTTGAAATACCCCGGCCCTGTCGCTGCCGCTAAAAACCACCACGCGATTAGCACTGTGGCCAGCGCCATGCTGATGCCGGTAAGCCGGTTCAGGATCGACAGGACCGATGTGATTTGCGGACGGTATATTTGCAAATGGGGCGAAAGCGGGCGATTGCCCTGATTTGCGTCTGCCATGAAGTATTTCCTTTCAGGATCAATTGCCTGTGGTCAGCATAATATTATCCAACTTACCAATGATGAATAACCGCATTTCTGCCCTGAGTCACGTGATCTAGCGCAATGTTAGCGCAAATATTTTCGTGATGCTGTTATTTTGTGATCACAGTCAAGCAATGCGTGATCACAAACCGTTATTTAGGCGCATCACGATACAGTTCATCAATATAATTGGTGCATACGGTGATCTTTTCACGGCCCGATGAATAGAATGCGTAAAAATTACTGCCACGCCCGCACCGCTTCACGACGACCCGCAGGCGCCTTGGCAAATTATACTTTTCATTCACGGTTTTCACTTCGGCCTCGATGACTTCAGCAGCCCGTATTTGCAGGCCGGACCTGGCACTTTGGCTAAAGTGCATTGTCTCGCCCGATTTTGCATCCTCCATCCGCTTAATAATCGGATCCCAGCTATGTTTGGCCAGAATGAACTCATCCTCGCAAATATCGGCCCGGTCCTCTGGCAGTCCCATTTCCTCGGCAAATTCGGCACGGCGTTTCGGTGCCCCCCCAAAGGTCAGGCAAACAATGTTGTAATAGCGCTGCATGTCGGGGCCATGCTCGTCCGCCCAGTCCCATTCACGCCCCTTGCCATTCATCTTGACCGCGTCCACTTGAAACCCGCGCGCAGCCCCGCCATTGATCGCAAGCGCCTCTTGCTCGTCAAATAGGCGGTCCACCATGATCACACTGAACACATCAGCCACGTCTTCTTCCTGCCCCAAAACCGGCAGCTCCATAGTGTCAATCAACGCATGGGCCAGTTCATGGTAAAAGGTCGACACCAGATTGGTGCGCACAAACTCAAACCCCTCAGGGTCCAGCGCGATTTCATCAGGTTTACCCTGCTTGCTCCCGTCCTGGTGTTCCGCCTGCGAAATCGTTTCCTTTGCGATTTTATCAACCTGCTTGTTCACGCCACCTTCAGCAACGGCTGCAATCGGCAGCAGCAGGGCAATCGACAAAATATACGATAGTTTTTTCATACCCGATTTAGACCGGTATCGCGGCCCAATAGTCAAGGCTCAAACTATTGAACCTCCATCCCTTTAAGCAGCGCACCCCCCATCGCATTACGCAATGGCGCAATCTCGGCTTCGATCCTGTCAAAACCCACATGATCAGGTGTCACAGTAGTTGCTACATCCCCAAGCAACGTTAAATAGCGATCCGGAATGCGGTCGGCGGGTGGGTGGAATCCACAGCGCTTTCTTCCTGCCGCATCGCTTCCAGTGCTCTGTCACGCTCCCCCTCTGACGCATGACAGATCGCCCGCGCCAATTGCATCATCACCTCTGTTCCGCTTTGCATGCCCGAAGGATGAAGCTCCGCCATTTCCGTGTCCAA
The DNA here is from genome assembly GCF_056498605.1 of Profundibacter sp. Classification (NCBI taxonomy): domain Bacteria; kingdom Pseudomonadati; phylum Pseudomonadota; class Alphaproteobacteria; order Rhodobacterales; family Paracoccaceae; genus Profundibacter; species Profundibacter sp. The sequence goes on along the minus strand of NZ_JBSMEZ010000156.1, from coordinate 8,137 downwards.
CAGTATGCTAAGCGATGACTTCTCAAGCAGCCCGATTGCTGGCTCAGCCCCCGAGACCCCTGCCCCACATGCGTCAGCTAGATATTCAGCCCGTTGATGCTCAACAAAGCTCAACCGTACCATTGCGACCCAAATCAGTTCAACCCCGAGCCGCGGCACCACTAGCAACATTTCTGCCAGCGTTTCACCCGTAGCAATGTCATCTTCAAAATCGATAAAGCGCGATGGTGACAGCAACAAGTCCCATTGCTCCAGCGTATATAGCGCCATGGAAATCAAGCGTCCACGTGCCGGATCATTGTTGACCTGATGCGCCAGCTCGTGCGCGGCAAAGGCAATTCGCTCATCCGCGTTGCGCTATCTCATAACAGCATGCCGATGCCAATGATCCGCTCCCGTTTGCGCCCCAAACCGGTTTCCCACAAATAGCCGTTCAAATCATCCGTGATCTGGATACCATCAACCCGCGCCGCGCCCAGCGCGTCCGATATGGTATCAAAAAATCCGAACAATGCCGGAAGATCACCTCGCCGGAAGATTTTCTCATGGTTTCGCATCCGGCGCGGCACCAGCGCCCACCCTGCCATGCAAACAACCACCCCCAGTATGATGAACAGGATATTGGGAAAATCGAGCATAAAAATCCACACACCCGCCGCAATCAAAAGAAACGGCGTTTTAGGATAAGACCCGCAATTCCATTGGCCAGATACAACGTAGACGGCGTACGGCTGACATCCCCCTTCACATAATCCTTATGGGCATCCAGAAATATGCGCTCACCAATCCGGTGATTAAGTTTCTTTCGCCAGTTTTTCTGTATCATGGCCTTCCCTAACGCCTGATCAAACCGGCATCACCGCCCAATAATCCAAGTCCAGCAGCACATCTGGTAAGTATTTCCCGTCCTCACCACGCAATTCAAACGCAGCACCTTTGGTCGCCACCGTGCGCAGCCGGATCAGCCCGACCCCGGGGGCATTCGCCTGCGCCACGTCCAGAACTTCGGACCACGCCCGCACCGTATCGCCCGCAAAACAAGGGCTTGCGTGCGCCCCTGCATTGATCCCGACAATCATCTGCGCATTGGCCAACCCGTTGAAACTAAGGCTGCGCGCCAGTGAAATGATATGCCCGCCATAAATCAGCCGCTTGCCATCGGTGCGTGCTGTGGCGTCAAAATGCACCTTGGCAGTGTTCTGCCACAACCGCGTTGCCATCATGTGCTCGGCTTCCTCAATCGTCACCCCATCCACATGGTCAATCTGCTCGCCAACCGCGTAATCCCCCAGCCGATGCGCCTCGCCCGCCAGCCCGAAATCATAACCGCTAAAATCCAGCCCCTCCGGCAACACCAACTGACCCGCAGGCACAACATTGGCCAGATCAGGGATCACAGTGTCAGGTGCAGGCACATCCAGATCACGCTTTTTCACCATCACCCAGCGCACATATTCCAGCACCACTTCGCCGCGCTGGTTTGTGCCGGTTGTCCGCACCCAGACCACGCCGTTTTTACCACTGGAATTCTGCTTCAACCCGATCACTTCGCTAGAGGATCGCAACGTATCGCCCGCATAAACCGGCCTTAACCACCGCGCCTCGGCATAGCCCAGATTGGCCACCGCATTCAGCGAAATATCCGGCACGGTTTTGCCAAACACCACATGAAATGTGATCAGATCGTCCATTGGTGACGCTTCCAACCCACAGTTGCGCGCAAATTCATCGGATGAGGCCAGCGCATGCCGCGCAGGATACAGCGCATGATAGAGCGCCCGCTCGCCCCCCGACAACGTGCGCGGCACCGCGTGGTCAATCACCTCGCCCAGCGCATAATCCTCGAAAAATCGCCCCGCACTTGTCTTGGCCATCTACTGCGCCCCCAGTTTCATTTCAGGCGTGTATTCACCTTCAACGTCCTTGGTCACCGCCTGCCCGCATCGCATCACCCCGTTGGCCTGATCAAAGCCGTAAGTAGGTGATCCATACAGCTCCCACCCCTTGCTCAACGCCTCGGAAACCTTGTGGCAAAAGGCCGATGTGTCATCTTCGGTCAGCAATCGATACAGCTTCATCCGTATGTCCCCCGAAACGGGCTATACCCCAGCCAGATATGCACCCCTGTGATCAGCGCATACAAAACCAGCGCAATCACCAGGTTTTTTGCGTCCTTTGAAAACGGACCGACTTCGGGGCGGTCCCACGCCCCCTCGCCACGGTTCACCAGCGCCATCTGCGCCAATGCCCAAACCATCAGCCCGCCAAACAGCACCAGTGACGCGCTATCGCCATTCACCAGCAAATGCGCGATGGCCCATATCACCATGCCCCACATCATCGGGTGGCGAACCTTGGCCGCGACCCACCCCTTTGAGGTGCCCGCGCCAAACATAAACAGCGCCAGAACCATCAGCAGGTTGTTCAGATGCCCCATTCCGGCCATCGGTGTGTAAACCGCCGTGGTCTCCGCAGCGCGATACCCGATCACCATCATAATAATTGACGCCACCGTCAGAACCGCCACCAGCCCCTTGCCTGCATTCCCCATTGAGGCCCGAACACCCGGCAACACCCGCTTGAAAAAATGCGCCGCAATCCACAGCGCCACCCCTGCTATCAGTAATGTCATCCCTAACCCTCCAGTTTTGCAATCATATCGGCCTTGGCCAATGTTTGGCGTGCCGTCACAATATGCAGGTTTTCAACGATCTTGCCATCCACCACGGCCACACCCTGCCCCGCCGCCTCGGCCTTCTCGAACGCTTCAATCTGGCGCCGCGCCAAATCCACCTCTTCTGCACTCGGTGCAAACGCCGCATTCGCCACCGCCAATTGCGCCGGATGGATCAGGGTTTTACCATCAAACCCCATATCGCGGCCCTGCTCGCACTCCACGCGCAACCCGTCCTCGTCCTTGAACGCATTATAAACCCCGTCAATCACCGCCACGCCGTGGCTCCGCGCCGCCAGCAGACACATCTGCAAACTGGCCAACAATGGCTCACGATCCGCCCTGAACCGGCAATTCAGATCTTTGGCCAAATCATTGGTGCCCATTACCATGCCCGCCAGTTGTGGATGCGCGGCAATCTCGGCTGCATTCAAAATACCCCGCGGCGTCTCCATCATCGCCCAGATTGGCATGTCGCCAACCAATCCGGCCAAAGCCTCCACATCCGCAGCACGATTCACCTTCGGCAGTAAAACCGCATCCGCCCCCTTGGTCGCCGCAATATCAGCAGCCCCCCATTCGGTATCCAGCCCATTGATCCGCACAATCCTGAACCGAGCGCCGTAATCCTGCGCCAATGCCGCCGTCAACATCCCCCGCGCCGCCACCTTTTCCTCGACCGCAACGGCATCCTCCAGATCAAAAATAATTGCATCCACATTCAGCCCGCGCGCCTTCTCCAGTGCGCGCTCTTTGGATGCGGGGATGTATAAAACGGAACGAAAGGGATGTGCGAGCTGATCCATGATTCTGCCTCTTGGTAATAATCTTGCGCAGAAGGCAACATTTCAGCACCAACCCGCAAGCCCTTTATGACCCCGTCCCTCCGTTTCTTTTTTGCTCAAATATCCCCGCCGGAGGCATTCGCGCTTTGGCCCGCAGGGGCGACGCGCTTGGGGCGACGCGCTTGCGCGGCGCAATCCCTGCAATCACGCTTTACCTCTCATTAACCAAAACGCCCCCCAAATTAACCATATCTTTTCACCTCTCGGCGCAGGTTGAAACAGCAAGAGGAGGGCTTTTGAGGAAAGGTATGGAACATGAACAAGAAACTGCTGACACTTTCACTGGGCATCGGGGCAATCCTGCTCACCACCCAACACGCCTATAGCCAAAGCGCCAATTGCGCCAAACGCGACGCCGTTGTGACCCGCCTGGCGACAGCTTACGGCGAAACCCGCCACAGCATGGGGCTGGGTGCAAACAACGCGGTGATCGAGGTGTTCGCCTCGGATGAAACCGGCACATGGACAATCACGGTCACCACAACCGACGGCATGACCTGTCTTGTCGCCTCGGGCCAGGCCTTTGAAGCAATGGCCGAACGCTTGATCCCGGACAGCGAAAGCGACGCCTGAATTTATGCATAGATGCCCTCCAATAAGGCGCGGGCGTCTATGCCAACCGATCACATTCAAATCAACGGATTTGACGCCACCCGATTTGCCTGTTCAAATGCCTTGCGCGCGACGGCAGGAATAGATACGCAAACAGCGAAATAATCGGATCAGGAGATCACACAATGGCCAGAGCCAAAATCGCCCTCATCGGCGCCGGACAAATCGGCGGCACACTTGCCCACCTCGCAGCAATGAAAGAACTCGGCGACGTTATCATGTTCGATATCGCCGATGGCGTGCCGCAAGGCAAATCACTCGACATCGCCGAAGCAGGCCCTGCCGAAGGCTTTGACGCCACCATGAAGGGCACCACAGATTACGCCGACATCGCGGGCGCCGACGTTTGCATCGTCACCGCAGGTGTGGCCCGCAAACCCGGGATGAGCCGCGATGATCTGCTCGGCATCAACCTGAAAGTAATGAAATCGGTTGGCGAAGGCATCGCCAAACACGCGCCAAACGCGTTTGTGATCTGCATCACCAACCCGCTCGACGCCATGGTTTGGGCCTTGCGCGAATTTTCCGGCCTGCCTCACAATATGGTTTGTGGTATGGCAGGTGTTCTGGACAGCGCCCGTTTCCGCCATTTCCTGTCGCTCGAATTCGGTGTCTCGATGCGCGACGTCACCGCCTTTGTTCTGGGTGGCCATGGCGACACCATGGTGCCGCTGACCCGTTATTCCGCTGTTGGCGGCATCCCGCTGCCCGACATGGTGAAAATGGGCTGGTCTACACAGGAAAAAATCGACGCCATCGTGCAGCGCACCCGTGATGGCGGTGCCGAAATCGTTGGCCTGCTGAAAACCGGATCGGCGTTTTACGCGCCCGCCACGTCCGCGATCGAAATGGCCGAAGCCTTCCTCAAAGACCAAAAACGCGTGCTGCCTTGTGCCGCTTACGTTGATGGCGCCCTTGGCCTTAACGGGTTCTACGTTGGCGTGCCCACCGTGATCGGTGCTGGCGGCATTGAACGGGTGATCGACATCCAGCTGTCCAAGGACGAGCAGAAAATGTTCGACTCCTCGGTCAACGCGGTCAAAGGTCTAGTTGATGCCTGCAAAGCGATTGATTCCTCTCTGGGTTAGGTTTTCCTTACTTGTAATCAGACAAAAGGCATCCCATCCTTATGGGGTGCCTTTTGTTTTACTAGGAGTAATTTCATGCGCTTAGCCCTTCCCCTCACCCTTGCATTCCTCGCCACACCTGCGTTGGCCGACACGAACAGCCTCATCGCTGAAAACGGCCTTGCCGGTGCGCTCGAACAGCTGTCTGCCCAAGCCGACAAAACCCCGTCCGACCAGTTCGCCCTTGGGGCTGTCCACTTCCTGCGCGGGGTCGAAAAAACCTTGCAAGTCCGATGGGAACATAACGCGGTTCTGGATGACCTCGACATCCCCGTTCTGCGCCTGCCCGTGCCATCAAATCCGGACGCCAAACCATTCCGCGCCGATCTGATCACCAGCCTTTTCACCGAAATTCTGACCGATATGGATGCCAGCCGCACAGCACTTGCCAGCGTCCCCGAAGGATCTGAAGTGTCGCTGGACCTTAACCTTGCCGACCTGTGGTTTGACATCAACATGAACGGCACCCGTGATCTGGGCGAAGGCGTGATCGAAGTCGGCGCATTTACCCTGATGGGCAGCCCCGACCTGGGTGATGCGGATAGCATTCCGCCCATGGACGTGCGCTTTGACACTGCCGATGTGGCATGGCTCACAGCCTATACCCATATGGTATCGGCGGCTGGCGAAATGGTCGTCGCGTTTGACCCGACCGAAGCAATCACCAACGTGATGGATGCCAACGCCAAAATGATCGAACTGCGCGGCGACGCCCCGCAGGATTTCGGCTGGGACATGCAGTTCGGTGGCTGGGTTGACCAGTTCGCCATGGCTTACGGTGCCTTGAACCAGCAACCCGACGCCACCCACACCCGCGCCGCCCACGCGCATTTTCTAAGCATGATTACCGAAAATAAAACCTTCTGGGCCACGCTCGCACTAGAAACCGATAACGAGCGGGAGTGGATTCCGAATGACAACCAAACCGCCGCTCTTGGCTTTGAATTGGCCCCTGGGACCGGCGACGCTTGGCAGGCCGTGCTTGCCGACGCCGAAGCCCTGCTAAACGGTGACCTGCTGATCGAATACTGGCGCATCTCGCCTGCTGGCGGCGTGAACGTCAAAAAGATGTTCATGGATCCGCCCATCGTCGATATCGTCACTTGGGTGCAAGGCTCTGGCCTGTTGCCTTATCTGGAGCGCGGCCCGATCATAACAGGGGACAGCCTGAGCCGGTTTGAAGATATGACCGGCGGGAATATTTTCATGATGTCGTTCCTGCTGAACTGATTTGGAAAGCTGGAAAACGAATCGAATTAAAACTTTGTGATCACACTTATTGTTAGTGTGATCACAAAATCCATTAATCACGATTATTTCACCGTGAAACCACGAAAAACCGTTTCTTTACCTACATCCTTCATGCTTACTACATAAGAACAGTAGACAATGATGGGACAAATCAGTGAACATTCATGAATACCAAGCCAAGGAACTTCTGCGCACCTATGGTGCCCCCGTATCCGATGGCCGCGCCGTTCTAAAAGCCGAAGACGCCAAAACCGCTGCGGGCGCACTGGATGGCCCCGTCTGGGTGGTCAAGGCACAGATCCATGCAGGTGGCCGTGGCAAGGGTAAATTCAAAGAGGCTGATGCAGGCGATGCGGGCGGCGTGCGCATCACCAAATCGGTGTCCGAGGCCGCGGATGAAGCCCGCAAAATGCTGGGCCGCACATTGGTCACCCATCAAACCGGCCCCGCTGGTAAACAGGTCAACCGCATCTATATCGAAGATGGCGCGGCGATTGACAAAGAATTCTACCTCGCCCTGCTGGTGGACCGTGGCTCGTCCCGCATCTCGTTCGTCTGCTCGACCGAGGGCGGCATGGACATCGAGGAAGTCGCGGCATCAACCCCTGAAAAAATCCTGTCGTTCAACGTCGACCCCGTGACTGGCTACCAGGGCTTCCACGGCCGCCGCATCGCGTTTGCACTGGGGCTATCCGGCAAGCAGGTCAAACAATGCGTCGCCTTGATGGGCACGCTCTATAAACTGTTCACCGACAAAGACGCCGAGATGCTGGAAATCAACCCGCTGGTTGTCACCAACGATGGTGATCTGGTGTGCCTCGACGCCAAAATGGCATTCGATTCCAACGCCACGTATCGCCACGCCGACATCGCGGCCCTGCGCGATGAAACCGAAGAAGACCCCAAAGAACTGGCGGCGTCGAAGTTCGACCTGAACTATATCGCGCTGGACGGTGAAATCGGCTGCATGGTCAATGGCGCGGGACTGGCGATGGCCACGATGGACATCATCAAACTCTACGGCTCCTCCCCCGCCAATTTCTTGGACGTGGGCGGCGGCGCCACCACCGAAAAGGTGACTGAAGCATTCAAAATCATCACCTCGGACCCGCAAGTGAAGGGCATTCTGGTCAACATCTTCGGCGGCATCATGCGCTGCGATGTGATCGCCGAAGGCGTCGTTTCTGCAGTCAAAGAAGTCGGCCTGAAAGTGCCCCTCGTGGTGCGCCTTGAAGGCACCAAAGTGGAAGAGGGCAAAGCCATTATCAACGGATCAGGTCTGGATGTGATCGCAGCGGATAATTTGTCGGATGCGGCAGAGAAGATTGTGAAAGCGGTGAAGGGGTAGATAGAAATGCGCACAACGCTAATCGCCACTGGTTTTTCTGTTTTCTTGTTTTTTTCAGCTTGCACCACGTCAGATTTTTTCGCGGAGGCAAAAGTCGTGAAGATTGACGGTAAAGAATATATGGTCCGGCAAATCCCAAACCGCGGCAATACATGGCAAGCAGTGGCCAACCGCCCAACCCTGAATGAAACATTGGTGATCCTTCCCGAAGAATACGGTCGGAATGTTCGCGCCATTGAGGCTATTTCAGGCTGCAAAGTCGATCTCACAACAATTCAAA
>NZ_JBSMEZ010000155.1:0-4413 GCF_056498605.1 Profundibacter sp. | reverse complement strand
CCGGTTTTATCGGGCCGGGGCCACAGCAATCCAGTGTTGGACTGTTGTGGCTATTGGTGTTTATCTGGTTCTGGATCGCAGGGTTGCGGCAGGCGGAATGGGGAACAAAATGAGCTATGATATAGATGAAATTCGCAGCGATTTCCCGATCCTGTCACGCCAAGTCAACGGCAAACCGCTGGTCTATTTGGACAACGGGGCGTCTGCGCAGAAACCGCAGGTGGTTATTGATGCTGTTACACGTGGATACTCTGAAGAATATGCCAATGTTCACAGAGGATTACACTATCTTTCTAACCTATCCACTGATAAATACGAGGCCGTGCGCGGCACCATTGCACGGTTCCTGAATGTGGCGGACGAGCGCGAGATCGTGCTGAATTCGGGCACCACCGAGGGCATCAATATGGTCGCCTATGGTTGGGCGATGAACAACCTGCATGCGGGTGATGAAATCATCCTGTCGGTGATGGAACACCACGCCAATATCGTGCCCTGGCATTTCCTGCGCGAGCGGATGGGTGTGGTGCTGAAATGGGTCGATATTGACGCGCTGGGGGATCTGGACCCGCAAAAGGTACTGGATGCGATCACCGATAAAACCCGCCTGATTGCCGTCACCCATATGTCTAATGTTCTGGGCACTGTGGTCGATGTGAAATCCATCTGTGATGGTGCGCGGGCACGGGGTGTGCCGGTGCTGGTCGATGGATCACAAGCCACGGTGCACATGCCGGTCGATGTCAGTGATCTGGGTTGTGATTTCTATCCGATTACCGGTCACAAGCTGTATGGCCCGTCTGGATCCGGTGCGATTTTCGTCAAATCCGAGCGCATGGCCGAGATGCGCCCCTTTATGGGCGGCGGCGATATGATCGACGAAGTGACCCGCGATACGGTGACCTATAATAAACCGCCAATGATGTTCGAGGCGGGCACACCCGGTATTGTGCAAACCATCGGCTTTGGCGTGGCGCTGGACTATATGATGGGGCTGGGGATGGAAAACATCGCCGCCCACGAGCGCAGCTTGCGCGACTATGCCCGCGCACGGCTAGACGGGTTGAACTGGCTGAATGTGCAAGGGCAGTCGGCCAGCAAAGGCGCGATATTTTCGTTTACCATGCAAGGGGCGGCGCATGCGCATGATCTGTCGACTGTGCTGGACAAAAAGGGCATTGCTGTGCGGGCAGGGCACCATTGTGCGCAGCCATTGATGGAACATCTGGGGGTTGTGGCCACCGCACGGGCGTCATTCGGGCTGTATAATACCAAGGCCGAGGTGGATGTTTTGATCGACGCGCTGGAATTATGCCACGAGCTGTTTGCCTAATGACCGGCAAAACCCTGTCAGACAGTTTATAATAATTCTAAACTTGACCTAAATCAAAGTATCTCCCGCAATAATTGTATTCAATATCCTGAATGTGGCGCGCAACCCGCTTACCTAGGCCACATAGGGGGATATTATGATGATCGACATGGCTCGAAATGGTCTGGCTGGGCTTTGTATATTGCTGGTCTCGGCCATTAATGCGTCCGCCCAAGAACAATCGACAGCACAATCCATCGTCGCGGCCACGTCGCCTGCGGGCACGGGCAGCACGGCGGATCATACGAAATTCCCGATCCTGCAACGTGAATTCACCTCGGGTCCCGAAGTCACCGCCGCGTGCCTTACCTGCCACACCGAGGCGGACGACCAGATGATGCATTCGATCCATTTCAAATGGAAGTTTGACAATCCGCGCACCGGACAGCATTTGGGCAAAAGTGTTGTGGTCAATTCGTTCTGCGGCAATGTCGCCGGAAACGAGCCGCGCTGCACATCGTGTCACGCCGGATATGTATGGTTGGGATGACATGTCACAGCCACCGCCACGCCAGTCCACGGTTGGCACGGGTTGGGACATCACCTTGCCACGGCCAACACCCGCAGCATCCGCATAAAAAGGTGATCTGGCGCAAGCACAACCCGCTACAGGTTTTGGCGTATTTCGGATTGAAAATGGCGATCTTCCCGTTGGTCTGGAGCACCGGAATTCTGTATATGACCTATAATTATTGGGAACACCTGCCAAATGCCGGTTTCTACATGAACATCATTGCCAACCTGCATTTGCTGGCGGGATACATCGTGGCGGCGTTTATCATCGTGCACCTGTATCTGCTGACCATCGGGTCGGGGTTTCGCGCCCATGTGAAACCGATGATCACGGGTTATGAGGATATCAACCTGACACCCGAACAAGAGGCCTATCTGGAAGAGAGCGAGCCGTGGCGCCTGAAGGCGAAAGAGGGCTGAGAGGGCTTTAGATTTGCCCTGATGCCAATGAAAAGCGGTTTGCAAAGTTGGCAATAAAATCGATATAGGGGCGGGGGCCAAAACTGGCACGAGACACACCAAGCGAGGCAACATGGGCGATATTGTCCAGCCCGCTGGTCATCATCACATTCACGGGCAGGCCTGCGTTTTCGGTGATTTCGCGTATCAGGGTGTCAGACGTCAGTCCGGGGACAAAGAAACAATCCGCCCCTGCTGCACCGTAGGCATCAGCGCGCATGAGGGCCTGCTCTATCAGGTCGCCATGCTTTGTTGCATCGGTTTCTTGCAAGAACAGGTCGGTCCGGGCATTGATGAATAGATCAAGGCCTTTGGCTTCCCCCGCTTCCCGCACAGCGGCAAGCCTGCTGGATTGCATATCGATTGGGTAAATAGCATTCTGGCCGATCACCTGATCCTCAAAATTCACTCCAATTGCACCAGCCTGAATAACCTGCATAACATTTGCGGTTATTTCGCGGGCAGATGTTGCATACCCCCCCTCGAAATCAACTGTAAGGGGCAGATCTGTAGCGGCTGCTATCCGTTCAATAATACTCAACGCAAAATCCATAGGAATGCTTTCACCATCCTCATAACCATGTGCCGCAGCAATTGCCCAACTTCCTGTGGCTATGGCTTTGGCACCTTTTTCAGCTATCGTCGTGGCGCATCCGGCATCCCAAATATTGTAAAGCAGGATTGGCGAACCAGGCTGGTGCAGGTTACGAAATTGTTTGGCACGGGTATTATGGTCCATTCGGTGTCTCCTTGTTAAAGATAGGCGCGCTCAAATTCGATCAACCGCTGCTTGCGCCAAAGACCACCGCCATATCCGGTAAGTGCGCCGTCCGCGCCGATCACACGGTGGCACGGCACAACCAGCGCGATCTGGTTGGCCCCGTTGGCACGGGCAACCGCGCGGCTGGCTGTGGGCCTGCCGATTTGGGATGCGACTTCGCCGTAACTGCGGGTCAGGCCTGCGGGGATGGCTTGCAGCGTGCGCCAGACCTGCTGGGTGAATGCGCTGCCATGAAACGCCAGAGGTGTCTGGAAATTTGCATCGTCGCCGTTGAAATAGCGGGCCAGCTCCGCCTCGATCTGATCGGTGACTGCTGTGCGGCCAAGCCCGATCGACCCTTTGGAAAACTGATATAAACGCTTCAATTCGCATGGCAGCGCCTTGCGGTCTGGAAACTCCAAAAGGTGCAAAAACCGATTGTCACAGACCGCAATCATCGCCCCAAGCGGCGTATCGATCCAGCTTGCCGACAGCAACGCCCCGGGTTTGAATTCGCTGGGGAAAATCCCCATAAGTCGGGCAAAGGCCATACGGAACGCGCTGGCGGACTCAAATCCAGCCGTCACCTGCGCCTCGATCACCTTACCCCCGTCGGACAAGGCCTGAAACCCGTCGCGCAACCGGCGCTGACGCGCCATTTCCAGAAACGTCATGCCATAATGCCGCTTGAAGGCACGGCGCACCGTAGATGGATCCAGCCCCATCGCCTGAACATCGCTTTCCCGCCACCGATGTTCACTGCGCGCATCCAATGCCTTCAGCAACATTGCAATCGTCGGGTCTGCATCCGCAGCCGGTTGCAGCGGAAAACAGCGTCTGCACGACCTGAAACCGGCCTCGATGCACTGACCTGCGGTATCGTAGAATTGACAATTTTTCGGCTTGGGCTTTCTGGCGGGGCAGGTCAGGCGGCAAAAAATGCCGGTTGATGTGACGCCGACAAAGACGCGCCCGTCATATTCGGGATCGCGGTCAATAAGCGCCTGATAGAGCGTTTGATCATCTGGTCTTTTGAACAACATGGCTTTTGGGTAACCCAGTTCCATACCGTGTGCAGACTAAAATCGGGCGGTTATTGTTTTAATCTGGCGACAGGCCATAAACCGGACGGCCAAAAGGTCTTCGAACCGGGTTATATCGCTCGGGTTGTTGCAGTGCAGCTATTTCTGCTTTGGCCTCTGAAAACCATTTGCAGTGTGCAGCGCTTTGACTTAAACCGCAACAACAGTGCACCCGTAGCTCAGCTGGATAGAGCGCTGCCCTCCGAAGGCAGAGGTCTCGCGTTCGA
>NZ_JBSMEZ010000154.1:0-19905 GCF_056498605.1 Profundibacter sp. | reverse complement strand
TTCAGAGCGCAAAACTTTACATCATCTGAGCAGGCCGCCGGATTTTTTTCTATGTATATTGTACTCGGTGTATTTAGCTTGCTTGCATTACTGGGTTTCCTGTTTTTCAACGAGCAATACTCTGCATACAAAATCCCAGTAATCCTGATTTGGGGGGGGGCGATTTTTACAGCGCTATCTAGTCCTTTATCAGGATATCTGATTATTTCCCGAGGGCCAATAAAGACTTTTCTGCCTTCAATTGTTGTGGCGATAATTTGCACTTTGATTATTATCTTTTCGCCATATGAAATGGCAGGAATACAGCCCTATCTATTGATCGTTGGATACCAGACCGTAACTTTCCTTGTGCTTGCGGTGTTTGCAAGAGATATAGTTTCGAATTCCATCGTGATCGTAAAAAATCTTAAAGCTGTTGAATATTTCGGTCACGTAAAAGAGAACCTATATATTGGCGTTATACTGACAATCCATATGGCAATATTATTCCAGTTTCGTGAAACTTGGTCCAGTTCTGTAGCCCCGAGCGTCGCCTCTGCCGTATTCCTTGTCTTCAGATTTTCCGATACCATCATGCAGCTCACTCATATGGTGTTGTCGCGACATGCCGTCGTATCAAAACTATATTTAGCAGATAACTCTTCACGCATAGTATTGGTTTTCGTATGGGCCGGAATCTGCAGTTTTGGTCTTTACTATGCTGCGCAATACTCTACTGCCTTCGCACCATTGGTGTTTGCAATTGGCGCGCAAATAATATTGGATATTTTCAGACAGATTTGGGGTTTGGCGTTTTTAAGCCAGATGGAGAATTTCAAGTTAAGAAATTATTATTGGTATGTAGTTTTCCCGCCAGTTTTCTCGTATTTCGTTATATATTGGACTATTGGCAATCAGACCATAACCGCAATTTATTCGTTTAATTTGATGATTGTATCGACAGGTGCATTAATCACTCTTCTTCAGTTACGTAGAGGCAGCCGACAGTAGTTTTGGTTTTATTTGCGTTTTTTTTCAAGTAGAAGAACGAAACTCAGATTCTACGATCGGACCAGGCTTTATGGCACATGATATCAACCAGCTACTTGAAAAATCTATACACCGATTTGGAGGGTCACGAGCAAAGAGATTAGCGCTCCAGCCATATAGGTCCCTATTGCCATTATTTTTACGTCGGACAAACAAGCTGCGAAATATTACGACCAATACTTTTTGGGGAGGTCAGTTTTCAGGTGTTTTGCCCGAAGCCGTTTCAACGCAGATATGGCGTTCTGGATACTTTAGCCCCGAGGTTTGCCGATCCCTGATGGCGTTCCTTAAACCTGGAATGCAGTTTGTAGACATCGGCGCACATTTTGGATACTTCAGCCTGCTGGCTGCGCATCTGGTTGGCGAAAGTGGTAAGGTTCTTTCTGTGGAGGCTATGCCATCGACGTTCCAGCATCTGCAGAACAACATTCATAAGCATGCGAACTCTGGGAATGTTTTTTTGCATCAGGGCGCGGCCTTCAACGAAGTCAGGGATCTTGGTTTCAAGGACTTTGGAATAGTTGCATCGAGCTTGAACACGGCATTTTCCAATCGGGGTAATTCGAAACTACTCCAAGAGCCTAAAAACGTAACAGTTAAAGCACAAAAAGCGGACACCATTTTACGTGACAATAATATACTGGAGCCGGAGTTGATAAAAATTGACGCTGAATCATCCGAAAAGTTTGTACTAGAAGGGTTGAACGAAACCTTACAACGCTACAAGCCAAAGATTGTTTTAGAGATCGGTGACGATGAAACGGACGGAGTGGCAGAATCTGTTATTATTAATGACTTTTTAGAGGGTTTTGGGTATCGCGCGCACGAATGGAAGGGCGCCAAATTGCTGCCATTCAAGTCTACAGGGAATATAACCTATACGAACTTGGTTTACCTTCCCACCTAAAGCTGTGGTGCCCTAGGGGGGATTACCGAGGCACCTCACTATGCGACAGAACCATCTTCTGGTTAGGCAAGTTCATTTCGCCGCTGCAGCAACCCCTGAAGAGATCAATGTCGGCACAAACTGCTGGATTACACGGTTCCAGCGGGTGATCGGCTGCTCGGCAATGAAAACGACATCATTGGGCCGCATCTCCATACGGGTCGCGACAATTAGATTGACCGCATTGCTGGCGTCCAAATGCCATGCTGTGACAGCGCCTACATTGGCCGGATCAGGCGACCCTCGCAACACGTAGATTTGGGCTGGGTTGGCAGTTTCAGCGGAAAACCCGCCATCACTATACAGCGCATCCGCCAGTGTGGCTTTACGACCGAACGGCATCGGGAAACGGCCTGGTTTGGTGACTTCGCCTGTCAGATAGACATAATCGCGGTCTACGGCATCAAGATCGATGCGAGACTGGTAATTATCACGCGTTTCATTCAGGGCAGCGCGGTGAAGGGTGATTTCTGTATTTAGCTCGTCCAATGCTTGTGCCCGGGCTTGCCGGCGAAAATCAGCCAGCGTGATTTGTTCGGCAAAATAGGCCTGCGCCTTGCCCAGTTCAAACTCTGTATCGACAAAAATGCTGTCGCCGGCGATCAGGCGTGTTTTTTGTAATTTTTGCTGACGGCGAAACTCGTTCAACGGAAACTGGTACAGGGTTCCGTCACGATAGAGACGGATCGTCACAAAATCGGGATCACTGGAATCCACGCCCCCCGCCTGAGACAAAGCTTCGTCAAGATAAAGTGGAACCAGCGTAATCGGGGCCGTTGTTGGTTTGCCAACAGCCCCGCCGATTGTCACGCGCTTGGAATTGAATGCTGCTATCTCTAAGCTAAACGATGGGTCAACTTGGCTTTCAACCAGTTTTTGAAACACTTCGGCCTCGGCCTCTTCCAGTGTTAACCCACCTAGCTGGATACGCCCGACATCGGGAATAGCAATTGCCCCGTCATCCTGCACTGTATAGCCTTGGCGCCGGTTTTGCGCAGCCAAAAGGCCGCTTAACTCTTCAATAGTTGATCCCGCCGATTTTGTGGCGATTAGAACCACATCGCCGACGCCCAGTTTATAGGGACCCGGGTTTGTAGCCGGCGGAACATTGGTAATGGCTTGGGCTGGGCGCAATTGTTCATTCAGGCTGGGCACAGGGGCTGCCGAAATGCTACGAGCGCCTGCCGCTCCGCCTGCATTCTGGAAGAACCCAGCAGGTAATTGTTTGGGGTTATAGGAGGAGCGATTAGCGACCAACACACTCTCGGAGGTCAGCGATACCACTTGGATTCGTTCATCGTCAGCGATTACCTTTGGTGTAATATAGGCAGCGCCGCACCCGCCTAGTATCAACAATAGTATCCCGAAAAGTGGACGCTTGAACATAGTACCCCCAAAAGTATAGTTCTCTCTGTTTTTCAGGATATGGGTGCAGGTTACAAGTGCATTTGCGTCTACTTCCAAATAAAAAGTGTGAACTGTTACCTACCCACCCTATTAGAAACTTTTGATTTCATGTCCTGCACCTAGGTGTCAGCGTTGAGCGATCCGCACTTAGCCCGCACCAACATCTTCCTGCAAATGGTAGCCTTCAACGCGCCGCGTAACGAGCCCGCGTATCGCTTCGCTGTCACCACGTTCCAATATGTCGCGTAATTCACGCATCATAGAAGCCACTTCAATCTGTGACAACATCGCTTCTTCGGCGCGCATGATTTTTTCATGCGGGGTTCCACGCAAGCTATCATCATTAATCAACAGCTCTTCATACAGTTTTTCACCCGGACGCAGGCCTGTTACCTGAACTTCAATATCGCCCGTGCCATCTTCTTTGACGGATCGGCCCGACATCGCAATCATCCGGCGGGCGATGTCGATGATTTTCATCGGCTCACCCATCTTCAGGACAAAAACATCGCCCCCTTCGGCATAAGCCCCAGCCAGCAGTACCAACCGCGAAGCCTCGGGGATGGTCATAAAGAACCGCGTCACTTCTGGATGGGTCACTGTGACGGGCCCGCCTGCGCGTATCTGGCGCTCAAACAATGGCAGCACCGACCCTGACGACCCCAGAACATTGCCAAACCGCACCATAGCAAATTTTGTGTGGGGACTGCGGGTTTGGAAATCTTGTATCACCAGCTCGGCCATGCGTTTGGTTGCGCCCATGATATTGGTCGGCCGTACTGCTTTGTCAGTTGAAATCAGAATAAACCGCTCGACCCCGGCGGCCTGTGCTGCCTCGGCAACTATATGCGTGCCCAAGACGTTGTTACGTGCGCCTTCAAGTTCGTTGTCTTCAACGATCGGAACGTGTTTATAGGCCGCAGCATGTAAAACAATCTCGACGCTTTCATCGGCCAACACGCTGGCAACACGCGGTGGATTGGTCACTGATCCAAGACGCGTCGTTACCTTGATCCCCGCAGCTTCGGCCAGTGGCCGCAAGTCGCGGTCAATCCGGTAAAGCGCAAACTCACCTTGTTCAAACAGCACAATATGGGCAGGACGACAAATAATAAGCTGACGGCACAATTCAGAGCCAATAGACCCCCCCGCGCCAGTCACCATAACCACCCGGCCTGCATAGGTTTTGGCTATATCGGGTGTATCCAGTTCGACCTTGTCACGCCCTAGCAGTTCATCCGGCGTTACCGTGCGAAGACTTTTGTCTGTGCCCTTGCCCGCGATCATATCAACATATGAGGGCAATATCTGCACCTCGCAGTCCAACTCGGACAGATCGGCGATTTTGGCATTCAGGCGCGTTTGCGATACAGATGGCATTGCTAACAGTATTTTTTCAACCCGCCCGTTTGCCACCATATCCGGCAATTTGTTGGGGCTTACGACAGTCAGCCCCGACACAATCAACCCGCGAAGTGATGGGTTATCATCAACAAACACCACAGGCTTGACCTCATGGGACTGACGCAAGGCTGACACCAGTTGGATGCCCGCAGCCCCCGCCCCGTAAACTGCCACAGGCGCCATACCAGCCTTGCGACCAGAAAGGGCCGCCAGAATTGCCAAAGCGCTTAACCGGGCTAAAATGGTAGATAGGAAAAAAACGATTCCAAAAATCAGCGGCACTGAACGCGGTGCAGCCATCCCAAAGAGGTAACTGACCACAATGGCCGATACGCTTACCAGAAGAGCACAAAATGCGATCCGTGCCATTGCGCGGGTTTCGAATGAATGAAGTTTAATCCGATGCTGTCCAACCAGATAGCAGATCACTACCCCAACAAGGCTAAGGGCGGGGAATAACGCCCAGGCTTCTTGAACCATCGGTATCGGTGTTGCGGTGCCAAACCGTAGTGCAAAGGCAACGTAAAGGCTGAATGGTAGCAGAATTGCGTCTACAGATAACAACAATACACGTTTGACAGGCCGCGAGAGACCCAGAAGAAAAGTATGCATTGAATCCCCAAACAGTTTTACTAATTGCTACGCATGCACCCCTTTTAACCTGCTGGACATCTAAAATCTAGCGAGGTTGTTTTTCGATCTGCATTTCCCCGCCGATGCAGGCTCTTGCGTGTGTTTTGACAAGTCCTCTGAATTCGGTATCGGTGCTGTAACAAGTGTGGAAAATGCAAGGTTTATATGCCGTAAGTTGATGTTTATAACTTTAATGCAACCCTAGATTATAGGTCAGCAGGGCTGCTTCAGGGCTAACAGCTATATGCCACACGTTGTATTATTGCAGCAATAATGAATGCTCCAACTGCGATGGTCTATTTCCTCTGAGGAGTTCGCGCAGTTGGAATCCTCCTGATTCAGCCCTTAATTTTTATCGAATCACCCCCATCCAATCAGTATTGCACGCTAGTCATTCAGACCATGCAAAAGGCAAAGAATGGGTTTGTTCTGCCGCACAAAGACGAAACCAAGTCTTGCTAAATTCTGTGCCCTAAGGTGATCTCGATCTTGAAATTGTCAGGCTCCGGAACTAGGCAGCCATACCCTTTACGCTGTCATTGGTGGTGCGGATCAGGGGCACATCGTGCCGCGGCAGAGATGGTTTGTCTTTGGCTTCAAAGATGTATTCCGGTGCGTTCACGAAATATCCTGACCGCAATGGGCGTCAACAATGCGCTGAACCATCGGGGCGTAATGTGAAAACGGTTTTGTCTCCAGATCGCCCCGTTTGCCTGCCTCGTCGTAATACCGGACCTTGACGATTTCCGCCAAATTCGGGTTCTTCTCGAACGCCTCCACCTCGGCATCACTCATCGCCCCGCCTTGCAGGTTTAGCGAATGGATCGAGGCCTCGCTTAGGCGCCTGTAATATTCCGGTTTGACCGCACAAAGGTAGCGTTTGGCGGCAACGTGGTAGCGCACGCAATCGGTGACCAGCGTGGGGAAATAGGCCTCTAGCACTTCGGCCCCAGCTTCTTCGTGCAGGCGGTCCTTTGTGTCATCCATTGAAAAGGTGCCGAACTCGCTGGTGAAATGGCCGATGTCATGCAGCAGGGCGGAAACGACGATCACATCAGGTTCGCCTGCTTTTGCCGCGAAATGCGCACCTTGCAGCATGTGCTCGGCCATGGTGACAGGTTCGCCCAGATATTCCTCGCCGCCGCGCCGTTCGAAAATATCACCAAGAAAGGCAACGATGTTTTGCGGGGTCAGGGTGCTGAAATCAGGCTCGCTCATTGTGTCGCCCTCAGTAATTATATTCGCCGTAAATCTTGGTTAAATCACCACTCCATTCGCCATGATATTTATCCAGCAATTCGTCCGCAGGCACCTTGCCGCTCTCGACACTGTCAATCAGTGCGTTCAGGAAATGGCGCTCGTCCAGCACCATGCCACCGGCACCGGGTTTGGCGCGAGCTTTTAGCCCGTCTTCGGAAATTGCCAGAACCTCGCGGGCCAGATCCTGCATTTTCATGCCGCCAACTTCGGCTTGCAACGCATCAACCGATGCGGCCACCCGCCATTCTTCGCGGGTTTCGGCATCCCAGTTCTTGACCAGATCCCACGCTGCATCCAGCGCCCCCTGATCGTACATCAGTCCGGTCCATAACGCAGGCAACGCACAGAGCCGGCGCCAAGGGCCGCCATCGGCCCCGCGCATTTCCATATATTGCTTGATGCGGGCCTCGGGGAAGGCGGTGGTCAGGTGGTCGGCCCAATCTGACATTCGCGGTTTTTCGCCAAGCAAGGCGGGCAATTCACCTTTCAGGAAATCTCGGAACGACTGGCCAAGAGCGTTGATATATTTCCCGTCGCGATAGACAAAATACATCGGCACATCCAGCGCATAATCAGCATAGCGTTCAAACCCCATGCCGTCCTCGAACACAAACGGAAGCATCCCCGTGCGCGCCGGATCAAGATCGCGCCAAATGCGGGACCGCCAGCTTTTATGGCCATTGACCTTACCCTCAAAGAACGGCGAGTTGGCAAATAGCGCGGTGGCCACAGGCTGCAACGCCAGCGCCACGCGGAATTTTTGCACCATGTCGGCTTCGGACCCAAAATCAAGGTTCACCTGAACCGTGCAAGTGCGATACATCATCTGTGTGCCGTGGGTGCCGACCTTGTCCATATAATCAGTCATCAGTTTGTAGCGCCCTTTGGGCATCACCGGCATTTCCTCATGCGTCCAGATAGGGGCGGCCCCCAGCCCGATAAACCGCACGCCTGCGCCATCGGCCACCGATTGCACCTCGCGCAAGTGGATGTTGACCTCGTCACAGGTTTCATGGATTGTGCACAGTGGTGCGCCGGACAGTTCCAACTGCCCGCCCGGTTCCAGGCTCACATTCGCGCCGTTCTTTTCCAGCCCGATAATGTTGCCTGCTTCCAGAACGGGGGTCCAGCCGAACTGGTCGCGCAGCCCCTCAAGCACTGACTTGATTGAATGCACACCCTCATACGGCAACGGCTTTTGGGTGTCTTTGCAATAGCCGAATTTCTCGTGCTCGGTGCCGATGCGCCAATCGTCCTTTGGCTTACAACCGTCGGCCAGATACTGAGCCAGTTCGGAGTGGTCTTCTATGGGGGCGCTGCCGCCGGATTGGGGAATGGACATTTAACTGGCCTCGCTGCTGTTCGCTATGTCTGGAAATCAGAGTTGGGTGCAAATGTGGGGGATGTCAATGCAGGCTGTTTGTATCTTTTTGCCAGATCACAATCGGGTGAGATGTCGGCGCGCCCAGGGTGTGCAACATGCGTTGGGTTTCAAACCCTTTCAGCACTCCGAAGGCATCGAATAAATCCTCGGCATGTTCCGCATCCGTCGGGATGGAGAGCGGCTTGCGTCCGGGCTCGATCAACACCCAGCGATGCGCAGCCCCCTCGGTTGGGTGCAATTCGACCTGCGCTAGTGCCTCTATCGAGACAGTTCCACCCTCAAGCGGGCCAAAATAAATCACTTCGCGCTCGTCCACCTGCACCACGCCAGCGCCGCCTTCGCCCGTGCGAAAACGTGCACGTTGAATGCCGGTAAAGATCGTCACAGCCCCGACGGCCAGAATGATCCAGCCAAAGATGGCAATTAGCCCCAATGATGTGGCCGCCAGCCAGCCGCCCCACAGCAACACCCCAAACCCCATCAGAACTTCGCGCCAACGCCAGATGATGCTGCGTGATTCTGGCCGGATGAATCCCATTACCAATCCCCCAATGTGGATTGCCACAGGGTCAGGGCCGCAACTACAGCTGTGTCGGCCCGCAAAATGCGGGGCCCGAGGCTGATTTTGGTCACATAGGGCAGGGCGGATAATTTGGCACGTTCCTCGTCACTAAAGCCGCCTTCTGGGCCGATCAGGATAGCCCATTTGTTCATATCGGACTGCGCTTGTAACACTTCTTTTGCGCCGATTAGAGCCTCATCACAGAATATTAGCTGACGATCCGCAGGCCAGTCGACCAGCACCGCGTCCAGTTTTTGGATGTCTGTCACCTTGGGTACATAGGTGCCGCCACATTGTTCAGCGGCCTCAAGCGCGTGGGCTTGCAAGCGATCCTGCCGAATGCGGTCCGAATTGGTGAAACGGGTTTGCACCGGCATAATCCGCGCCGCGCCCATTTCAGCCGCCTTTTCCACGATAAAATCTGTGCGGGCCTTTTTGATCGGGGCGAACAGCAGCCACAGATCGGGCGGCATTTGCAACGGGCGGGTTTGCGCAAGGCATCGTAAGCTGCCTTTGCGTTTTCCAGCCTCGACAACCTCGGCCAAATATTCGCCGTCTCGCCCGTTGAACAGCAGAACCCGCGCCGCCGGTTTCAGCCGCATAACCCCGAAAAGGTAATGCGCCTGATTTTGGGGCAAAGGAATGGTTTGCCCCTCGGCCAAATCTTGCGTTACACAGAGCCTGATTTTTGCGTCTTTCATGGAACCGACCATATGCCCGACCTGCCAGATACTCCAGAGCCCACAGGCCAAGTTTCTGATGCTGTTACAGGCAATTGGGTTGATACCATTGCACCCGCATGGACACGCCCCTATCTGCGCCTGTCCCGCGCGGATCGCCCAATCGGCACTTGGCTGTTATTGCTGCCCTGTTGGTGGGGCGTGTTGCTGGCGGCGCTTTCGGGTGGAAACTTCACGCGCTATGATCTGTGGATCATCATCGCTTGCGCAATGGGCGCGTGGCTGATGCGTGGCGCTGGCTGCACATGGAACGACATTACCGACCGCAAGATTGATGCGTTGGTCGAGCGCACCCGTTCACGGCCCATCCCGTCAGGCCAAGTCAGCGTCAAAGGCGCAGCCACATGGATGGCGCTGCAAGCGTTGATTGCTTTCGCCATTCTGCTGACATTCAACACCAACGCCATTCTGTTGGGCGTCGGCTCCTTGGCGCTGGTGGCGATCTATCCTTTTGCCAAGCGGTTCACATGGTGGCCACAGGTGTTCCTTGGTCTTGCGTTCAACTGGGGTGCCTTGCTGGCATGGACGGCGCATAGCGGCCAATTGGGATGGCCCGCCGTTCTGCTATACATCGCAGGCATATCATGGACCCTGTTTTATGATACGATCTATGCCCATCAGGATACCGAGGATGACGCCCTGATCGGGGTGAAATCCACCGCCCGCCTGTTTGGCGAAAATTCCCACAGATGGTTGCGTGGTTTCATGATGCTGTCGGTCCTGTTACTGGCGATAGCGATTATTTTGGCATTGCTGAACAACGACAATCCGCTGGTGATGGTCATTGCCCTTGGCGGCCCTTGGGCGTTTGGCTGGCATCTGACATGGCAAATGCGCCTGCTGGATACGGATAATCCAGAAATATGCCTGCGGCTTTTCCGCGCGAACCGTAATTCCGGCCTGATTATTGCGCTGTTTCTTGCCGTTGCGCTTTTGCTATGATTGCACCTAGAATGTATGCGGTCTAGACAAATGAAAACCAACACGGACAACCAGACCTAATATGCGTATTTCCTCTATCATCCTGATCCTTGCAACATTTCTGATTGCAGGTGTTGTCAGTACCTTCGGGGCCATACGCGCTGCCGATTTCGTCGAAAAGCGATCACTTGCCGATGTGACTGATGCGCTGGTAGCCAATGACCACGCTTGGGTTGCGGTGCATGTTGATGGATTGCAGGTTGAACTAACCGGCACCGCCCCGGACGAGGCCACGCGGTTTCGCGCCCTTGGTGTGACCAATAGCATCGTGGATGCGGAACGGGTGATTGACAGCATGGATGTGGTTGATGCCGCTGCCATCACCGCGCCTAAATTCTCGATCGAGATATTACGCAACGATGCTGGCGTGTCACTTATTGGTCTGATCCCCGCGGGAACGGACCGTGGTGAAATCATATCCTCTATTGAACAACTGGCAAATGGCACCCGTGTCACCGATATGCTGGATGCTGCCGATTATCCCGCACCTGATGGCTGGGAAGAAGCACTCGGGTTTGGCCTGAATGCCCTGCGTGCCCTGCCAAAATCCAAGATATCGATCACCGATGAACGGGTTGCAGTCACCGCGATATCTGACAGCATCGAGGAAAAGCGCAAAATCGAGGCCGACCTTGCCCGCAACGCACCGCAAGGTATGGCGCTGGTCACCAACATTACCGCGCCGCGCCCTGTGATAACGCCCTTTACCTTGCGCTTTATCATTGATGGCGAGGTCACGCGCTTTGATGCGTGTTCAGCCGACACCGAAAAGACCCATGCGGCAATCATCAAGGCCGCACTTGCTGCTGGTCTGAACGGGAAAACCGAATGCACCATCGGGCTGGGTGTGCCAACCCCGTTTTGGGGCGCGGCTGTGGCCAGCGGAATTGCCGCGCTAAAGGATATGGGCGGCGGCACCATCACTTATTCCGACGCCGACATCACGCTTGTCGCGCTGGACACTACCCCGCAGTCCACCTTTGACCGTGTGGTTGGTGAATTGGAAGCGGCCCTGCCTGAAGTGTTCTCGCTCCATTCTGTTTTGCCCGAACCGGTTAAAATTGACGGCACCGGTGAAGGCGCCGGCCCACCCGAATTTGTGGCCACCCGCAGCCCCGAAGGACAGGTGCAACTGCGCGGGCGGGTAACAGATGCGCGCACCCGTAACGCCGTTGACAGCTATGCACGGGCACGGTTCGGCAGTCAGGTCGTTTACGGCGCAACCCGTCTGGACGAAGAGCTGCCAGATGGCTGGCCCTTGCGCGTTCTGGCAGGGGTCGAGGCGCTGGCCGAGATGAGCCATGGCAGCGTTGTGGTGCAGGAAAACTTTGTCGATGTGCGCGGCGTTACGGGTAATCCGGATGCCAGTGCCAGCATTGCGCGGCTGCTGTCCGAAAAGCTGGGTGCATCGGAAAACTATGCCATTGACGTTACATACGAGAAAAAGCTGGATCCGGTTGCGGGCCTTCTTAAGCCTGCCGAATGCGTTGACGAAATTAACGCAGTGCTGCTTGATCGTAAAATCAGTTTCGCCCCCGGCTCTGCCGAACTGGACACAGGCGGGCGGGCTGTTGTTGACCGGTTGGCCGAAATCCTAAATGGCTGTGACAAGGCCAGGATGGAAATCGCTGGCCATACCGACAGTCAGGGCCGCGAAGAGATGAACCAGTCCCTGTCCCAGGCCCGTGCCGAAGCTGTGCTGCAAGGGTTGATCGCAAAACGTGTCCTGACATCAGGGCTGACGGCTGTTGGTTACGGCGAAGCCACGCCAATCGCCGACAATGACTCCGAGGAGGGCCGCGAGGCAAACCGCCGGATTGAATTTACCCTGATCGTGCCTGAAAAGATCGAAGAAGAAGCGACGGCGCTTGAACAGATGGAAGAAGCAACAACGCCGGAACAGATGGAAGAAACGGCAGTAGAAACCGATGCATCTGGCGCCGACACCCCCCATACGGGCACCCCCCATCCTGACACTGGAGAAGCCACCGATGAACAGAACTGAATTTATTACGGCCATCGCGGTTATTCTATTTGTCGCCTTTGTGCTGGGCTGGTTTGCCCACTGGCTGTTGCACAAGTTCACGCGCGTATCGCAATCGGATCTGGGTGAATTGGATAATATGGCCCAGTCGCTGCACGAAGCCGAAGAAACCCGCGATCAGGCAATCACCTATTTGCAACAACGCGAAGCCGAGATGACCAATCAACTGTCCCAGACCGAGGCCGAACTGTCGGCGGCGATGGACGGGTTGCGTGCGGCGCGCCATGAAGCGGAAGAATTGCGTGCCTATATTGATCGTCCAAATACCGCTTAACCGACTAACGCTACCACTTTGACAATGCGTCTTCGTCCTCAGCCTTGGCATCGACCCATTCCGCCCCGTCTGTGGTGAATTCCTTCTTCCAGAACGGTGCGCGGGATTTCAGGTAATCCATCAAAAACTGCGCGGCTTCAAACGCATCGACCCGATGCGGTGATGCCGTGGCCACCATCATAATCATATCCCCGGGGCGCAATGTGCCATACCGATGGATGATCAGGCTGTCTTTCAAATTCCAGCGCTTAGCGGCCTTTGTTTCAATTTCAGCCAGCGCACTTTCGGTCATACCGGGATAATGCTCAATCTCCATTCGATCCAGATCACCATCCGGCGTGTTACGCACAATGCCGGTGAAGTTGACCACAGCGCCGGCATCATTACGTCCTAGGGCAAAGGCCTGCACTTCGGCCCCCAGATCAAACGCGGCCTCTTGCACCCGCACGGTCATATCAACCGCCCGTCATAGGTGGGAAAAACGCAACTTCGCGTGCGCCAGCCAGTGGTGTGTCGAACTCGCACAATTCCTGATCGACGGCCACGCGCAGCGCTGAAACATCCTGAAACGCAGCCGCGTAGCGGTCTTCGCGCAGCTTTAGCTCGGCAACCAGATCGGCCACCGTAACAGCCGATGTTTCAACCTGTTCTTTTGGTAATCCAATGCGTTCGCGCACCCATGCAAAATACAGAACATTAATCATTTCGTGTCATCCCTAAGAAACGGCAGCGCTTTTACAAAGTAATCCCACCCCGTGATCATCGTCAGTGCAGCGGCGATCCACAGCAGGGCAATGCCACCGTAATAGCTCCACTCCCATCCGGCGTATTTCCAGCCCAGACCCAATGTGTCTTCTTCTGCACCACTCAGGATATTTGCAAGCATCTGCTGATCCATACCAAAGGATTGCATCACCAGATAATGTTCAAATATGCCCTGCGAAAACAAAACCGAAATTGCAATCATCTGGACCGTGGTTTTCCATTTGGCCAGATTTGTCACCTTTAAGTTGCGGGCCCTGTCACCCAGAAATTCGCGCAGGCCCGAAACAAATACCTCGCGGAAGAATATCATGGTAGCGGGCAGTAATATCCACGGTTTCACACCGGAAAACCCGATGATAACCAGCAATGCGATCAGCACCATCGCCTTATCGGCAATCGGGTCCAGCATGGCGCCAAACTTGCTTTCCTGCTTCCATGCGCGCGCCAGATAGCCATCAACAAAATCGGTCAAGGCTGCCAATACAAATAGTGTCAGGGCGAACCAGTCGGCCAATGGGCGGCTGAAATACAAAAACATCACCGCCAAAGCGGGGGCCGCCAACAGGCGGATTACAGTCAGGATGTTAGGCACGTTCCATGTCATGTGATCATCTTTAACCCGTCACGCTTTGTCATGGAAGAAGTCATAGAGCGTTTCTGCCATTCTGTTGGAAATTCCCTCGACTTTCTTCAAATCTTCCAGTCCCGCGCGGCTGACCGCCTTGGCGCTGCCAAAATAGGCCAATAACGCCCGTTTGCGCGCGGCCCCCACGCCCGGCACCCCGTCCAGCGGCGTTGCCCCCATCGCCTTGGCACGTTTGGCGCGGTGGGTGCCAATGGCAAAGCGGTGCACCTCGTCGCGCATCCGCTGCACGAAATACAGCACGGGGTCATTATGGCGCAGGGCAAAGGGGCGTTTGCCACGTCTGTGAAATTCTTCTTTGCCAGCGTCACGGTCCTCGCCTTTGGCCACCCCGATCATTGCAATATCGCTGACGCCATAGTCGCGCATGATTTCGGCCACGGCACTGACTTGCCCCGCGCCGCCATCAATCAGCAACAGATCAGGCCAATTCTCGCCCTTGCGCTCGGGGTCTTCTTTCAGCAGCCGTTTGAACCGGCGCCCCAAAACCTCTTTCATCATACCAAAATCATCGCCCGGCACGATGTCCTCGCCCTTGATGTTAAACTTGCGATACTGGCTTTTCAAATAACCCTCTGGCCCCGCCACGATCATCGCCCCAACCGCGTGTGCGCCCTGAATATGCGAGTTGTCGTAAACCTCGATCCGTTTGGGCGGGCCGTCCAGATCAAAGGCTTCGGCCAACCCCTTCAGCAGCTTGGTTTGGGTTGCGGTTTCCGCCATCCGCCGCGCCAGACTCTCGCGAGCATTACGCGCAGCCCCCTCAACCAGTTCGGCCTTTTCGCCCCGCATGGGCACGTTGATCGCTACTTTGCGGTCGGCCTTTTGGCTTAGGGCTTCTTGCATCAAATCATCGTTTTCAATCGGGTGTGACAGCAGGATCAGCCTAGGTGGCAGCTTGTTGTCATAGAACTGGCCGACAAATGCTTCCAGCACTTCGGCCTCGTCCGCCCCCGCCCCCGTGCGTGGATAGAAATCCTTATTGCCCCAGTTCTGGTTGGCGCGGATGAAAAACACTTGAACGCAAGCCTGCCCGCCTTCCATATGCAGGGCAATCACGTCGGCCTCGGTAACGCCGCGCGGGTTGATGCCTTGCACTTGCTGCACTTGGGTCAGCGCCTTGATCCGGTCGCGCAGAGCAGCGGCGCGCTCGAATTCCATCGCGTCGCTGGCCACCTGCATTTGCGCGGCCAATTCCGCCTGCACCTTGGTCGACTTGCCTGCCAAAAACTGTTCGGCATCCCGCACCAAACCCGCATAATCCGCCTCGCTGATATGCCCGACACAAGGACCGGCACATCGCTTGATCTGATACAACAGGCAGGGCCGTGTTCGGCTGGTAAACATCGCGTCCGAACAGTTGCGCAGCAGGAAAATCTTTTGCAACTGGTTCAGCACACGGTTCACCGCCCCCGCACTGGCAAACGGGCCAAAATAACTACCAGCCTCGGCCTTGCGCCCGCGATGCTTTTTGATCTGGGCAAAGGGGTGGGTTTTGGCCAGCAGGATACTGGGGAATGATTTATCATCACGCAGCAGCACATTGTAATACGGCTTTAACTGCTTGATCAGGTTTTGCTCCAGCAGCAGGGCCTCGGTTTCGGTCTTGGTGGTCAGAAACATCATCGAGGCAGTTTGATGGATCATCCGCGCAATCCGCACCGTATGCCCGCGCGGGTTGGCGTAATTCGACACCCGCTTTTTTAGATGCCGCGCCTTGCCGACATACAGAACCCGCCCCTGCGCATCCAGCATCCGGTAAACCCCCGGGCTGCCGTCGAGCGTGTTCAGATACCCGCGCACACGTTCGTGGCCCGTCACGGGTTCACCTGATTTATTTGTCTGCTCGTCGCTCATTTAGCGCCCCGAAGTGATTCCTGTCTTGGCTGCATCTTATCTGTTGTGAGGCAAGAGAAAACATCTCCACCATATCTGTGGATAAACCTGTATGTAACTTTGCCGGATGCCGTTTTTTTCGTTTGTTTCTGGCATTTTCGTCGATTTGCCTAATATTTAGGCAGTACTGCAAGTCGTTGATATTGCTATGAATTATTATTGCCTTGTGCCAAACGGTTGAAATCATTAACAAAAATGTAACAGTAATGTGACCGAATAGTCAAAAGTGCACAAGTTTCCCTAGAGGCACCTGATTGGTGGCGCAAAATCTACTCAACTCCAAGTATATCTGCGGTGTTCCAAGCTAGGTTTTGACCACCATCAACACATAGTAATTGTCCCGTAACGGCGGGCGCATCCAGAAAATACCCTAGCGCAGACGTTATGTCCTCGGGATTCGCACCACGGCCCAGCAGCACGTTCGCACGTTGGTTGGCAAAATGTTCTTCTGATTGGCGGATGCCGCGCAATGTTGGCCCCGGCCCGATGGCATTGACCCTGATATTAGGGGCCAATGCTTGGGCGGCGGTTTGGGTAAAAGCCCACAACCCCATTTTGGCAATCGTATAGGTCATGAATTCCGGCGTCAGTTTGCGCACCCGTTGGTCCAGCATATTGACCACCAAGGCTTGCGATTTTGGCTCGCCGTTTTCATCCGGCATGGCCTTGGGCGCTTGGTCTGCGAAATTCTGCGTCAGTACAAAGGGCGCGCGCAGGTTTGACCCGATATGTCGGTCCCAGCTTTCCCGTGTGGCCGTTTGCAACGTGTCATACTCAAAGATCGAGGCGTTGTTGACCAGACACGTCAGCGTGCCGCCCAGCCCTTCCGACGCCCGCCCGATCAGCCCTTGGGTTGCGTCCTCGTCCAGCAGATCAGCCTGCAACGCTACAGCACGTTGGCCCATTGCCTCAATCTCGGTTACCAATGTTGCTGCATCATCCTCGGAACTGGCATAATGCACTGCCACATCAAACCCGCGATCCGCCAGATACAGCGCCATCGCACGGCCTAACCGGATGCCCGCCCCTGTTACCAATGCGCGTTTTATCATGCCCTACACCAGAATTATGATCACATAGGCCGCATAAAGCGATGACAGGACAACGCCCCAACCCTTGGTGATGTTTTGTTTGAAAAACACAAACGGGATCAACAGCGCGGAAGCGCCCAGCATAACCCAGATATCAAAGCCAAGGATGCTATCGGCCACAGGAATGTCCCCGACAAAGCTGGCAATGCCGATGATCGCCAGCAGGTTGAACATGTTCGATCCAATCACATTGCCCAGCGCCACATCGGCCTGATTGCGCACCGCCGCCATCGCGGTTGTGGCCAGTTCGGGCAGTGATGTGCCCACAGCCACCAAGGTCAGCCCGATCACGGTTTCGCTGACTCCGTACTCAGTTGCGATATTCACCGCACCCTCGACCAGTAAATTGGCGCCCAGCGGCAAACCGATCAGCCCCAGCACCATGAAAACACCGATCTGCCACCACGGCATATCCATATCGGCACCCTCGACCTCTTCTTCGTCGGGACATTCGGCACAGTTCGCCTTGTTGTCCCTGCGGTGGGCGCGGGCCTCGATGAAAGCATCCGACAAAACAAATCCAAGCGCTGCCAACAAGACCAGCCCATGCACCCATGTGATAGGTCCAAGGAAACACATTGCGGTAAACAGCACCGATGCAAAAACCATGAACAGATAGTTTTTGCGAGTGTCGCATTCCGAGGTGTGGAAGGTAGCGATCAAGGCAGGGATACCCAGAACCAGCAACACATTGGCGGTATTGGAGCCGACAACATTGCCCAGCGCCAAACCGGGTGCGCCATCGCCAATGGCTTGAATCGCGATTAATAATTCGGGTGCAGAGGTGCCAAAGGCCACAATTGTCAGGCTGACGATCAGGGCGGGAACGCCCAGCCGCAAGCTCAGGTTCACCGCACCTTTAACCAGTGCATCGCCTGCCAGCAGTAATATGATCAGCCCAAGGCCAGCGTATACCCAATCCATCCGCTAACCCTTTTTGTCGTGGCCACAGCCACAGGGCCCGCGCCCGATGCGAAAGCGCCCGCATTTCGGGCATTTTCTGGAATCCAGTTGTTTTTTACCCGGATAACGCAGGCGGCCAAACATCGCCAGCACCAGCATTCCGATCAAAAACAGACTGACAATCTTAACCATCATTTACAGCCCGAACCGCGCGTAATGGGCGCGTTCCTCGATGCCGTCCAGCGCGTCCGTAACCACGCGCGCGCCAAACCGTTGCAGGATCGACCGCTTCACCCCGTAACGGGCAAAGCGCACCTTGTCGCCGTAGCGCTGCTTCATCAAGGGCACCAGATGGCCGATACCGTCAATCAGACCGACATCAAGTGCGGCCTTGCCAACCCAGATTTCACCGGTGAACAGGTCTTTGCCCTCGGGCAATTTGCCGACACGCCGCTTCATCACCTGTGCTTTGAAACTTTCATGGATATGTTCCAATAGCGTCTTCAAGCGCTTCACATCGGCGGGTTTTTCCGGCTGGAACGGGTCCAGCATGGATTTGGATTTTCCGGCAGTATAAACGCGGCGTTCAATCCCGTGGCGGTTGATCAATTCGTTCACCCCGAACCCCATCGAGATCACGCCGATTGATCCAATGATCGAACTTTCATCTACCCAGATTTCATCAGCTGCCGTTGCCAGCCAATAGCCGCCAGAGGCAGCCACATCTTCAACAAAGGCAATCACAGGGATATTTTTTTCGTCCGACAGCCTGCGGATACGTGCCGCAATCAGCGACGATTGCACCGGCGAGCCACCGGGCGAATTGATCACCAGCGCCACGGCCTTTGGCTTGCCGCGTTTGAATGCTTTTTCAATGGCTGGCCCCAGTGTTTCATCGTTCAATGACCCGCGATTGCCCGTCGAAATTACGCCGGACAGGCGAATAACGGCGACCACGGGGTCGGATTTAATAAAGGGGATCCAGCGCTTCATAACTATGGATGTAGAGTGCCGGATGGGGGCATTCAAGGCAGTTCACGCAATCGGGCTATAGTGTTGCCATTTTAATAGACCATTGCGCCTTTAACCGCCCGCTTCCACGCCGCGTATTTTTCGCCGCGCAGATCATCGGACATGGCGGGTTCAAACCGCCGTTCCAATGCCCATTCTTGTGCAAATTCGGCCTGCGCCGGATAGATACCCGCCTTCATTCCGGCAATCCATGCCACGCCTAATGCTGTGGTTTCCAGTACGGTCGGGCGGTCAACCTGCGCGCCCAGAATGTCGGACAAAAACTGCATGGTCCAGTCGCTGGCCGTCATTCCGCCATCGACCCGCAAGACAGCCGCATCGCCAGCATCGGGCCAATCCGCGCGCATGGCTTCTAACAGGTCGCGGGTTTGGTAGCCGACGCTTTCCAGCGCCGCTTTAGCCATTTCCGCAGGCCCCGTACCACGGGTCAGGCCAAACACAGCGCCACGGCATTCGGCGTTCCAATAGGGCGCACCAAGACCGGTAAAGGCGGGCACCATGACCACGTTTTGCCTCGCGTCAGCCGCCTGCGCCAGTGCTTGGGTTTCCGAGGCACCCTTGATAATCCCCAACCCGTCGCGCAACCATTGCACGGCAGCACCGGCAATAAAGATCGACCCCTCCAGTGCATAGGTCGTCACTCCGCCAAATTGATAGGCAATCGTGCCCAGCAAGCGATTGCTGCTTTGCACCAACGTGCCCCCTGTGTTCAGCAGCGCAAAACAACCCGTGCCATAGGTGGATTTCATCATCCCTGGGGTAAAACACGCCTGCCCGACGGTGGCCGCCTGCTGGTCTCCCGCTACCCCGCGAATGGCAATCGGGGCGCCGAACAGATCGGGTGTGGTTTGGCCAAAATCCCCGTCGCAATCGCGCACAACGGGCAGCATTGTCATTGGCACGTCCAGCAA
>NZ_JBSMEZ010000153.1:0-45374 GCF_056498605.1 Profundibacter sp. | reverse complement strand
CATAGCCTTTGAAATCGCCAAAATATTTGGTGATCGCAGCCGTCAGTGTCGTCTTACCGTGGTCAACGTGGCCGATTGTGCCGATGTTAACGTGCGGCTTATTACGTTCAAACTTTTCCTTAGCCATTTGTCAGGCGCCTCATCATTAGGGGGCCAAGTAGGCCCAGTTCATATAAAGCGGGGATTTATTGAGTTTACGACACAAAATCAAGTGCCTGATTGAAGAGGCAGGATAACCCTGCCCCGTAGTGTTTCACGGCAACAAATATCCGCGCGACGCCATCAAATCAGGCTTGTTGTGTCAGTTATCTTCACGATTTACCGGCGTGGCTTTGGGCTCTAGTGGCGGCATGCCGAACCATTCAGGGTTTTCCAGCAAGTATTTGTGAATGATCCTTGCGGCATTCCGCGACAGGTTTTGCATCTGCACAGCCTTGGAATTCACCAGCCCCGACCCTATTATAAACGTGCTTTTCTCGGACCGTTCAAACACTGTCAGTTGCTTTGGTTCCTCGGTCAGTTTTTGCCCCGTCGCATCATCCCAAACATTAACGCTGATAATCAGCACTGATTTGGGGGTCGCAACCAGCGGCACACCGGGAATGGCCAGAACATAGGCATCAACATGGGTGCCAATGTGGAAATATTTGTCGCCTTCATACCGGCCAAGGCGCGCATCGATTGCTGTTTTCAGGGCAGCCTCCCAATCATCCGGATCAGCCTTGCGCGATAGAGGACCAGCCTGTGCGGCATCTGCAACGATGATATTATGCCCCAACAGAAAATTTCCCATCGGCACAGGTGGTTGCGACAGATCCTCGACACCGCCACAGGCAGCTAGAAACCCCAGCGTACAGATCAAAACAATCACACGGATGACAGAAAAAAACGACATTAACAGATTCCCCTAATGGCAGTTCTTTCGAGATACAGCAGCACCGCCCATTGCGCAATCCTTCCGGAATTGCCAATCCCGCGCACCTATCTATACTCGGGCATAACAGGAAGTAGAGTGATGCCGATCCGGACCCAAACCATTCCCGTCAAAGTTCCACTGGTGACCGAACCGTGGGGGATTTTCCGCTCGCTTGCGACAGCGCGGCGCAACGTGCTGGAGATTTTGCCCGATATCGCCACCCGCCAGCCGATTGTGTCGGGCAAAACCGGCAAGCGCTGGCATATGGTGATGGACCCAGGTGCGTTGCGCCATATTCTAAAGGACGGGTTGCGAAATTATCCCAAATCCGACGTCACCAAAAACATCCTGCGCCCCGCGATTGGTGACAGCCTGTTTATTGCCGAAGGGGCACATTGGCACTGGCAACGCCGCGCCGCCGCGCCTGCCTTTTCATGGCGCAATATCAGTAACCTTGGCCCAGTGATGAGCCTTGCTGCCGATCACGTCACAGACCGGTTAATGGCTGCACAAGGGGGCGCTGTCGATCTGTTTGACGAAATGACGGCCACCACATTCGAGGTGATTTCCGATGTGACCTTTTCTGGCGATGAGGGATTTGACCGCGCTGCAATCCACAAGGCCATCGACAGCTACATTGACCAGACCGCCAAGATTTCATTGCTCGACATTCTGGGCGTTCCGTCATGGGTGCCACGCCCGTCGCGTCTGATGTCCTCGGGCGCGTTAAAGCAGATGAAACGCGTCGCAGATCAGGCGATCGAGAACCGCGTAGGCGCTGATGTAAATGATGTGCCTGACCTGCTGGACCTGTTGCTATCGGGCGAAGACCCCGAAACAAAACGCCGGATGAACACGGCAGAATTGCGTGACAACCTGCTGACGTTCATCGTTGCGGGGCACGAAACCACCGCGCTGACGCTGGCGTGGGCGCTGTATCTTTGCGCCTTTGACCAAGGCGTGCAGACCCGCGCACGGAATGAGGCGACAGCGGTTTTGAACGGGCGCACCGCCACCGCCGGTGATCTGGACGCGCTGCCCTATGTTCGTCAGGTCGTTGACGAAACCCTGCGCCTTTACCCGCCCGCTGCAATGCTGTCGCGCACAGCCCAAGCGCCGGACACCCTCTGCGACCGTGAAATCCGCGCGCGCGATACCGTGATGCTGCCAATCTATGCGCTGCACCGCAACCACCTGTTGTGGGAAAATCCCGACGCGTTTGATCCTGACCGTTTTGCCAAATCGAACAAAATTGATCCATTTGCATATCTGCCCTTTGGCGCGGGGCCGCGGGTGTGCATTGGGTCTGGCTTTGCCATTCAGGAAGCGGTGATTATCCTTGCGACCTTGCTATCACGGTTCCGGTTTGCGCCGGTTGCGGGGCGCGATCCGAAACCGGTGATGATCCTGACATTGCGTCCCGAAGGCGGGGTTTGGTTGAAGGCTGGACCGATTTGAAATGCGCAACGGTGTCGTTCGGAATGCTCTAAACATCGAATGTCGGGGATGCAGAATTTCCGATCATGGGGTTTGAAAATCGCAATATCCTAGATTCTACCAAATATCCGGCCCAATATGCCTTTTGGTTTAGTTTGACCCTTTAACAGTTCTGCGAGGCGAACTGAAGCAATGCAAATCGTTGCATCTGCGATGTCCTCTGGGGATTCACCTGCCTCTAACATATCTTGGATAACGTCGGCAACAGAGCCTCGGGGCAACAAAGCTTGCAACTCCTCATGTGTCACTTTTTTCTCTTGAAAAGAACGATATAAATCCTTGTAGATCGCCATCTCTGGCAGCTCTAGATCCGTATCGGCATCAAGAGCTACAATCTTGGTTATGCTGGGTTTTTTAGATATCTGAACCATAACTTCGAGAGCCGCATCGCAAAGGAGATCAGCCGCCAATGCCAATCGTATATCGGACGTCTCGAAATCGGCTTCGTCTAGCTCACAATCGATTAAGGAACGAAGTTCGGTATCACTAATATGAGATGTAGCGGCAACGGTTAGTTCTTGGCTGGTGATCATGACTAATTTCCGCTCATTGATAATGAAACATCATATTACATTTTGATTGAAAAAATCTATTGAATTTCACCTCTGGCGAGAAAGAACTCACAAGGTGTTTCCAACATCTGCTTTAGTAGGCGTAAGCTCATTGACGACCTTAGCTGCACTACCCACCTATAACCGCTATTCATTTCAAAACTGGTTCAACATCAAGACAAGCACATCTGACGTTTCACACTAGGTAAATTTGTTATCTCTCGGGAACCCGCGCGGCGCCATCCGGCCAGCACTAGCCCGTTTGCCGGTCCATTCCGCCAGCTCGGTCTCGGTTCGGGTGCGCCCCGCCGGATCAAGCCAGCTTAGCCCCTCGGCCAGAACAAAGGTCGTCGCATCCGACAGCCCGCCGTCCTTATACTTCTGCAATCGCACGCCTTTGCCACGGCCCATTTCGGGCAACTCGGCAATCGGGAATACCAGAACCTTGCGGTTTTCACCAACGCAAGCGATGTGATCCCCCGCAACCGCACGACACACATGCGCCCGTGTATCACCGCGTACATTCAGCACCTGTTTACCGGTGCGGGTCTGGGCCAGCACGTCATCCTCGGTCACCACAAACCCGTCACCAGCGGTTGAGGCCACCAGCAGTTTGCGGCCTGCTTTGTGGATAAACAGATCAATGATTTCGGCTTCATTCGGTAGATCAACCATCAGGCGCAAAGGTTCGCCCATACCGCGCCCACCCGGCAGGTTGGCGGCGGACAGGGTGTAAAACCGTCCGTTGCTGCCAAACACCAGCAAACGATCCGTGGTTTCGGCGTGGAACATAAACCGCGCCTCGTCGCCGTCCTTGAATTTCAATTCACGCTCCAGATCAACATGGCCTGACATGGCCCTGATCCAGCCCATTTTGGAACAAACCACGGTGATCGGCTCGCGGTCAATCATCGCTTCAATCGGCACCTCTTCGACTTCGCCCGCCTCGGCAAACAGGGTGCGCCGCGCACCGCCCTCATAGTCTTTACCGAATTTCTTGCGGGTTTCGCGCAGCTGTTCAGAAATCCGCGCCCATTGCAGATCCTCGCTTTCCAACAAATCCTCAAGTGCTGCCCGCTCGATCATCAACTCATCGCGCTCACGAACCAGTTCAATTTCCTCAAGTCGACGCAAAGATCGCAGGCGCATGTTCAGGATCGCATCAACCTGCACTTCGGATAGCGATGGCTCTTCATCCTCGCCAACCGGCCCGCGCGCGTCAAACGGCGAAACGTAATCCGACTCATCCGTGGCCCGCGCACGGGGCCTCGCCCAAACCTCATACATCAAGGCGCGTTTGGGGTCGTCATCATAGCGGATAATATCAATCACCCGATCCAGATTAAGGAAGGCGATGATAAACCCTTCCAGCACTTCCAGACGGTGATCAATCTTATCCAAACGGTGCTGGCTACGACGCTGCAAAACATCGCGGCGATGATCCAGAAAGGCGCGCAGCACTTCTTTCAGGCTGCAAACTTTGGGCGTCAAACCGTCGATCAGCACGTTCATGTTCATGCTGAAGCGCACTTCAAGGTCCGAGGTGCGAAACAGCATGCCCATCAACACATCGGGGTCGACGTTTTTGCTACGCGGCTCCAACACCAGCCGGATATCCTCGGCGCTCTCGTCGCGCACATCTGCCAAAATCGGCAATTTTTTCAACTGAATTAGCTCGGCCAGCTTTTCAATCAGTTTGGATTTCTGCACCTGATAGGGGATTTCGGTGACCACGATCTGCCACTGACCACGGCCCAGATCCTCGACAAAGTAATTGCTACGAAGGCGGAACGCACCGCGCCCCGTGCGATACGCCTCAAGGATATTCTCGCGTGGCTCGACAATCGTGCCACCAGTGGGAAAATCGGGGCCGGGGATGTAATCCAGCAGGGTTTCATCCCGCACATTGGGCGCTTTGATCATATGCAAACAGGCGTTGCACAATTCCTCGATGTTATGCGGCGGGATGTTGGTGGCCATGCCAACCGCAATGCCGGTGGAGCCATTGGCCAACAGGTTTGGAAATGACGCTGGCAACACCACAGGTTCTGTCAAGGTGCCGTCGTAATTCTCACGGTAATCAACGGCGTTCTCGGCCAAACCTTCCAGCAATGCCTCGGCGGCTGCCGTCATTCGCGCCTCGGTATACCGCGCCGCAGCGGGGTTATCCCCGTCGATATTGCCGAAATTCCCCTGCCCGTCGACCAGCGGGTAACGCACGTTGAAATCCTGCGCCAATCGCGCCATCGCGTCATAAATCGCCGCGTCCCCATGCGGGTGATAGTTACCCATCACATCGCCGGAAATTTTGGCTGATTTGCGGAAACCACCAGCTGATGCCAGCTTCAACTCACGCATCGCATATAAAATTCGCCGATGCACAGGTTTCAGCCCGTCACGCGCATCGGGCAGCGCACGGTGCATGATGGTGGACAGCGCATAGGTCAGATACCGGTCCCCCAGCGCACGGCGCAAAGGTTCGGTAATTTCGCCTGCAATTCTTTTATCTTCTGAACTCATGTCGCCCGTGATACCCGCGCCACACGTGTAGGACAAGAAACAAAGGTAACTTTACGTGGGGGTATTTTATCATATAAAAGGTGATTCAATATAACGAGTTCGGGGCGCTGCCAGCCCTGTGGGGTGAAAAAATGTTTAAGCTAACTTTGTTCCTTGGCGGGTCGATTATGGCTGCAATGGCGTTTGCGCCGGAGTTGGACGAGCCTGTGTTCACCGAGATGGTCGCCAAAGACGCGCCCGTGGTTAAGCCTGCGCCCGAAGCCACGCGCACCGCATTGATCGGCCCCGTCGAAGTTGCAGCCCCGGTTGTGGTCAGCACACCGGAACCTGTTGCGGTTGCCGTCGTTTCCGCCCCCGAACCGGCACCAGAGCCTGAGCGCATCATCTGGTTCGTCACCGGATCGCGCGTAAATGTGCGTGGGGGGCCGTCGACCAATTACGAGGTATTGGGCAAAGTGGTTTATGGCGAAGCTGCCGAAATCGTCTCGGACCCCGATGCGGACTGGGTGAAAATCAGGATCGAGGGTGACGGCGTTGAAGGTTTCATTATGAAACGCTTTATGACGGATGTTGACCCACTGGGGTAAACCCCGAAACCCAACTTCAAAAAACTTTGCGGATATCGCTTTATCAGGCTTGTTTTCCTGATTGATTTGCGATTCTGAATAGAACTACTATTCCGGAATAGTAGTTCTATTAAAAGGCGCTGTAATGACACCAAAATCCATCCTGATCACAGGCTGCTCATCGGGCATCGGTTATGACGCGGCGCATACGTTGCAAAACCGTGGCTGGCGGGTGTTCGCAACCTGCCGTCAGGAAAAAGATTGCGAACGCCTTCGGGGCGAAGGTCTTGAAAGCTTCACGCTTGATTACGCCGATGAGGCCTCGATCAAATCCGCTGTGGCCGAAGTGCTGGACCGCACTGGCGGCACATTGGATGCGCTATATAACAATGGTGCTTACGCCATTCCCGGTGCCGTCGAAGACCTACCGCGCGACGCTATGCGCGCCATTTACGAGGTGAATGTATTTGGCTACCACGACCTGACCAACCAGATTATTCCTGTAATGCGCAAGCAAGGGCATGGCCGGATCATCAACTGCTCGTCCGTGTTGGGGCTAGCCGCGTTGCGGTTTCGTGGTGCATATGTTTCGACCAAATTCGCGCTTGAGGGTTTGACCGATGTATTGCGTCTTGAAATGCATGACCAACCGATTGACGTGATCCTGATCGAGCCCGGCCCGATCACCACCAAAATCCGCGTCAATGCCCAGCCCCATTTTGAAAAATGGATAGATTGGGAAAACTCGCCCCTGCACAAACTCTATGAGCACGGCCTGCGTCCTCGCCTTTATGACGAAAGCGGTGAGCCAGATAAATTCGAGCTGCCCGCATCAGCCGTCACCAAAAAACTGATCCACGCGCTGGAATCAAAACGCCCGAAACCGCGCTACTATGTCACCGTGCCAACCTATCTGTCGGGCATTCTGCGTCGTGTTCTGTCGACACGCGCCTTTGACTGGATCTTGCTCAAAGGCTAAACAGGCCCAAAGGAAACGCTCATGTTTAACGACCCTCTCTTTTTGATTCTCGGCGCGGCCGTTCTGGTTGTGGTGTTCATTCTGGCGCTTGGCATCGGCGGATTTGCCAAAGGTGGCGATTTCAATCGCAAGCACGGGAACCGCTTGATGCGCTACCGGATTTATGCCCAAGCCATCGCCGTTATCTTGCTGATGATCTTTTTGTATTTCCGCAGTTCAGGAGGGTAAATCATGGTTGTCCTGAACAAAATCTACACCAAAACCGGCGACGCAGGCGAAACAGCATTGGGCAATGGCACCCGCGTTTCCAAAACCTCGCCGCGCGTATCTGCCTATGGCACGGTGGATGAAACCAACGCCACCGTTGGCCTTGCCCGCCTGCACGCAAGCGGCGACATGGATACCCAACTGGCCGCGATCCAGAACGATCTGTTTGATCTGGGGGCCGACCTGTGCCGTCCCGAAATGGACAAAGACGCCGACGCAGAATACCCGCCCTTGCGCCTTACCGATACCCAAGTCACACGGCTCGAGGATGAAATCGACGCGATGAACGCCAACCTTGCCACTCTACATTCCTTCATCCTACCCGGTGGCAGCGCACTTGCCGCCCATTTGCATCTATGCCGCACGGTTTCGCGCCGCGCCGAGCGGTTGGCGGTGGAGCTGGCGGGGGTTGAAGCGGTCAATCCGGATGCGATTAAATACCTGAACCGGCTGTCGGATTGGTTCTTTGTGGCCAGTCGTGTTGCCAACGAAAACGGAGCCAAGGATGTGCTCTGGGTGCCCGGTGCAAACCGCTAAAATGTGAAACGCGGCGTCGCCGTGCCACTTCATGTCGATTTTACTCTATTTTCCTGCGCCTCTGTCGGATAACAAACCAATGAGAGCTTGAGAGAATCCCCTGTAATCAGGGAAATTTAGGAGAGATACGCAGATGAAGGTGCTAGTACCCGTCAAACGCGTGATCGACTACAACGTGAAGGTTCGCGTCAAAGCGGACGGCACGGGTGTTGATCTCGCCAATGTCAAAATGTCGATGAACCCCTTTGATGAAATCGCTGTCGAGCAGGCAATCCGCCTGCGCGAAGCCGGAACCGTCGAAGAAGTTGTGGTCGTTTCCATCGGCGTCAAGCAATCGCAAGAAACCTTGCGGACTGCGCTGGCAATGGGTGCTGACCGCGCTATTCTGGTGGTCGCTGCCGAAGACGTGCACCAAGACGTCGAACCATTGGCCGTTGCCAAAATCCTCAAAGCGATTGTGGATGAAGAAGCCCCCGGACTGGTTCTGGCTGGCAAGCAGGCCATTGATAATGACATGAACGCCACTGGCCAAATGTTGTCGGCATTGCTGGGCTGGTCCCAAGGCACCTTTGCCTCCGAGCTGGAAATCGATGGCGACCACGCCACCGTGACCCGCGAAGTGGACGGCGGTTTGCAAACCATCAAGGTGAAAATGCCAACCATCATCACCGTTGATCTGCGCCTGAACGAGCCGCGCTATGCATCACTGCCAAACATCATGAAAGCCAAGAAAAAGCCGCTGGATGAAAAAACCGCTGCCGATTACGGCGTCGATGTCACCCCGCGCCTGACCGTTGTGAAAACCGGCGAGCCGGATACACGCGCTGCAGGTGTGAAAGTTGCCGATGTCGCCGAACTTGTTGCGAAGCTCAAAGAAGCGGGGGCACTCTGATGGCTGTTCTTTTACTTGCCGAAGTCGTTAACGGCGAATTGTCCGTTGATGCAACTTCCAAAACCCTGACCGCCGCCAAAATGATGGGCGATGTCACCATCCTGTGCGCAAGCGCTGGCTGTTCCGGCGCTGCCGATGCAGCGGCAAAACTGGACGGTGTGGCCAAGGTGCTCTGCGCCGATGACGCGGCTTACGGCCATGATCTGGCCGAACCAGTTGCCGATCTGATTGTGTCGCTGGCTGGCGATTATGACCACATCGTAGCCCCCGCCACGGCAGCGGCAAAAAACGTGATGCCACGGGTTGCGGCAATGCTCGACGTGATGGTGATTTCGGATATTTCCGCCGTGGTTGATGGTGATACATTCGAGCGCCCGATCTATGCGGGTAACGCCATTCAGACGGTGAAATCCACTGATGGCAAAAAAGTGGTTACAATCCGAACCACCACGTTTGATGCGTCCACTGATGGCGGATCGGCCTCGGTCGACAAAATCGCAACCGTTGCCAACGCGGGTCTGTCCGAATGGGTTGAAGATAAAGTCGCCGAAAGCGACCGTCCCGAACTGACCTCGGCTGGCGTCGTGGTTTCCGGTGGTCGTGGCGTCGGATCAGAAGACGACTTTGCCCTGATCGAGAAACTGGCCGACAAACTGGGCGCTGCTGTTGGCGCGTCCCGTGCGGCGGTTGATTCCGGTTATGCACCGAATGATTGGCAAGTTGGTCAAACCGGCAAAGTGGTTGCGCCTGATCTGTATATCGCGGTCGGGATTTCCGGTGCGATCCAGCATTTGGCCGGTATGAAAGACAGCAAA
Organism: Profundibacter sp.; assembly: GCF_056498605.1. NCBI lineage: Bacteria > Pseudomonadati > Pseudomonadota > Alphaproteobacteria > Rhodobacterales > Paracoccaceae > Profundibacter > Profundibacter sp. Next base: position 35,834 of record NZ_JBSMEZ010000153.1, on the reverse strand, counting down.
ATCATTGTTGCAATCAACAAAGACGAAGAAGCACCAATTTTTCAGGTTGCCGATTACGGCCTTGTCGCTGATTTGTTCGATGCGGTTCCGGCCCTGATCGACGCACTGTAAATCACCCATACAGAATGTAAAAAGGCCCGCCATTACAGCGGGCCTTTTTCTTTAAAGCGGCTCCAGTTTATATCGATACAAGAAACTGAAAAACGCTCTAGATCAGACGCCTTAGCGGCTCTATTAAAGCCTGCGCAACCTCTTCATGTGCCGTCAGCCCCATCAGCTCATTCGCGGCCGGTTCTTCCATCGGAGAATACAACATCCCTTTGGTCCCCTCGGCCAATGCCGCTGCACTTGGCACCACCTCGACCACCTCTGTCACGATCGGACGAATTGCCTCGATCATCGCGCGATCAACGAACAATGGGTCACGCCCCAACCCGTCCGATAATGACGGATCATCCGGGGCGCGGTCCGCAAACCAGAGCAGAATGGTCTTGCCCTCGATTTTGTCCAACAGCAGTTTCATCCGCGCAACCCACGCTTCTTTCAACTCGTCGCGCACAATATTGAAACGCTCTTCCGATACCGCTTGCAACGTGGACAAAAGATGCTTGGTAAAACTGAAGTCGGTAAAATCCACCTCGCGGAATACAGTTTTCATCAGGGTCGATGCCCGCAAGAACCGGTCATTTCGGCGCGGATGCACCGCGTAAAACCGGTTCGACATATTTTGCGCCCCAACCACCTGCACCACCGTCGCCCGCGCCTTAGCGCAAGCCTCAATCACCACTGGCTCGCTGGAGAACACATCAACGCCTGCGTTCACACAGCCAAAGTTGACGCATTCCACCCCCATTTCATCGCTGACCAGCGCTGGAAACGGTTTTCCAATAAACTTACCATAGGTTTCTGTGCCACCAATCATCGCCACATATTCCCCCGCCATTTTTTTGCGCGGTCCACGAAACAGCAGCTTGGATTTCCCGTAACGACACGGGAAATAGTCAAGGGCACCTTGCCCCAGGTTTTCATAGGTCATTCCACCCACCTCTCTCTTTTCGATTCACCCAGGAACAGATTCGCTGAAAGATGTTTCCAAATGGCTAAACAGATAATTTGAGACGAGTTATTCCAGTGATGGCCCCTTGCGCATGTTCTGTTTCACACCGTAATGTCGACCCAAATAGGTTTGAGGTTTACTATGGAAATTCAGAAAATCGGTATTGTTGGTGCCGGACAAATGGGCAATGGCATTGCGCATGTCTGTGCTTTAGCGGGCTATGACATCTTGATGACGGATATGTCACAGGATGCACTGGACAGTGCCACGGCCTTAATCGGCAAGAACCTTGAACGCCAAGTCAGCCGTGAAAAGATTTCCAAAGACGACATGGCGCAAGCGCTTGGCCGGATCAAAACCACATTAAAATTGCCTGATCTTGGCCAAACCGATCTGGTGATCGAGGCGGCGACCGAACGCGAGGCCATCAAAACCGCCATTTTCGAGGATCTGATCCCGCATTTGAAACCGGATACGATCCTGACCTCGAACACCTCTTCCATTTCGATCACTCGCCTTGCATCACGCACAGACCGACCCGAAAAATTCATGGGGTTCCACTTTATGAACCCCGTTCCGGTGATGCAGCTGGTTGAACTGATCCGTGGTATCGCCACCGACGAGGGAACCTTTGCTGCATGCCACAAAGTGGTTGATCGCCTAGGTAAAACCGCCGCCACCGCCGAGGATTTCCCCGGTTTTATCGTCAATCGCATCCTGATGCCGATGATCAACGAGGCGGTTTACACACTATACGAGGGCGTCGGATCGGTTCAATCCATCGACGTTTCGCTGCGCCTTGGCGCGAACCACCCGATGGGGCCGCTGGAGCTGGCGGATTTTATTGGTCTGGATACCTGCCTTGCGATCATGAACGTCCTGCACGACGGGCTGGCCGATACTAAATACCGACCCTGCCCGCTGCTGACCAAATATGTCGAGGCCGGTTGGCTGGGCCGTAAATCAGGCCGTGGGTTTTACGACTATCGCGGTGATAAACCGGTGCCGACCCGTTAGGGTTTTAACGCCAGCGTTTTCTCGCGCAGCCATGCCATAAATCCACGCGGATTGTTGGACCATTCGTCCATTTCATCCGGCTGGATCGACGCACCAACAATTGGCGCTTGCGGCTTTTTCAACGAATGTTTGACTTCGTGCAGCAGCAATCCCTGTCGAAGCGTCGCCGAAATACGGTTGGCAATCAGATAGGTGCGTGAATTACGGCCTGGGAAAAAGATAGGCACCACGGTTGCACCTGATCGCTGGATCATCTTGGCGGTAAAGGGGTTCCACTCCGCCTCAATCGCGGGACCAAACATGGTTTTGGATGATGCCACAACGCCGGCCGGAAACAGCACAATCACGCCACCATCCTTTAGGTGTGCCATCGCCTCTTTACGCATGTTGATATTCAGGCGCTGCGAATTTTCCTCATGCGGGAAAGCGACAGGCAGCATAAAGGTTTCAATCTCGGGAATGCCGGTCAACAGGCTGCGGGTCAGTATCTTGTAATCCGTGCGCACCTTACCGATCAATTCAGCCAGAACCAGCCCATCAACCAGACCATGTGGATGGTTCGCCACCACAATCATCGGCCCCGTCGCCGGTATTTTCGCAATCTGCGCGGCCGGTGTCAGCACATCAATCTGCATCAATGACAGGCATCTGGTGAAAAAGGCCTGTCCGCTGACCACACCTTCACGTTCAAACTGGCGGATCAGGCGCAACAACGGGATTTTGCCGGTCAACCATTCCATCACCCGAATAACGCCGACCTTGAACGGGTTGGTGAATGTATTGGCATAAGACAGCTTTTGCTTTTTGTACGGCACATAGTCAGGATCAACGCCTGTTGCCGCCGCATTTAGCGATTGGTCAGCGTCTTTTGATTGATCCACCAATGATTATCCAGTCAAACTTGGGCACCGCAGCACCGCTTAGAATTTCTCGCCGAAACGATCAGCTACCAGCACCTCGAGCGCCATCGCCAGCTTTTCCGCCTCGGGGCCGCTGGTTTCAACCTCAATAGAGGTTCCTTTCGAAGCTGCCAACATCAAAAGTCCCATAATAGAATCCCCCGATGCCGTCATCCCGTCCTTGGACACTTCGGCGCTTGCGTCATGTTCCTCGACCACTTCAACCAACTTCGCCGAAGCCCGTGCATGCAAGCCTTTATCGTTAATGATCATTAATATCCGCCGGTCACCCATCAGTCTCTATCCATTTGTTCCATCAATACAATCAATATATTTGCGCCCTGCAATAAGGGCTGCTGACACCGCTTCGTCAAATGGTTTTTGCCGTGATTTTACCAGCTTCACCAGCATCGGCAGATTTGCGCCATACATAATTTTCCGGTCTTTTTTGCTGCAGGCACCCAGCGACAGGTTCGACGGCGACCCACCATACATATCGGTCACGACAACAACGCCATCGCCGGTATCAACCTCGTCAGCGGCGGCGCGAATTTCGGCCTGTTTGCCCACGCGGTCACAATCGTTTTCGATTGCGATAGTGCGAATCCCCGTCTGTTTGCCGACAACATGTTCGACAGCGGACAGATATTCTCTGGCCAATCCCCCGTGTCCGACAATCACAATGCCGATCACATCACATCACCCCGTTTTTCTGCAGAGCCCGTAAGCCCCCTTCGTTCCATTTCCCTATGCCGAATAGACACCTGCCATCCGTCCTGTGCAAGCGTATTCACCAGTTTTTCCGTAACGGCAACTGACCGGTGTTGCCCGCCAGTGCAGCCAAACCCGATTGAAAAATGCGCTTTGCCCTCGTCGATATAAGCTGGCAACAGCATCTCGACCAACTCTACAATCTTGTTGAAAAAAGGTGCAAATCGCGGATCGGTTGTGATGTAGTCGGCGACTGGCGCATCGCGGCCATCAAATTTGCGCAGCTTTTCTTCCCAATAGGGGTTCTTCAAAAACCGGCAATCGAAAATCATATCCACCCCGCGTGGCACCCCGCGCTTATAGGAAAACGAATGCACCGATATGGCCAGACGCTGGCCTGTCTCAGGGGCGAACCAGCGCTCCACCTCGGTGCGCAAATCATGGGGTGCCAGATCGGATGTGTCCAGCAACACATCAGCCCGCGCACGGATGGGCCCCAGCAAATCCATCTCGCGTTCGATCCCTTGTATTGGTGATTCAGCGGGGGCCAGCGGGTGGCGGCGGCGGGTTTCGGAATAGCGGCGCACCAGAACATCTACGCTGCAATCCAGATATAACAGCTCGACCTTGATGCCGTTCATTCGGGACAAGGTATCGATCATCTCGATCAGGGACGAGGTGCTGAAATCGCGGTTTCGCACATCGATCCCCAATGCCAGCGGATGGCCAAGCGGCGGACCGTCCAGCAAGCGGGGCAGCAGGGTCAGCGGCAGGTTGTCGATCGCCTCATAGCCGACATCCTCAAGCACATTGATTGCAGTCGACCGACCCGCACCGGACGGGCCGGTCACCAGCACGACGCGCTGTTCCTTGATTTTCGATGTTTTATCCGTACCAGCCACCATCTATGCGTTCCGTCCGCCCTTTAGGTATTGAAAAATCGCTGCCGCAAAATGCGCCGCCTTAACGTTGTGCAGCAAGGGCAGCGTTTGGCCAAGTAAAATATAGGTGCGCATTGGCGGCAGGCGGTCGGTCTCGATCTGATTCAGGTCGACAATCAGCCGGATATGCCCAACCGTACGCGGGGCGGCCACAAGCACCCCGACACCGCGCGCCTCGATCAATCCTTTGATCGTTTCAGGGGCACTGGCAAGCAACCCGTCGCCCCCCCTCCGGACGTTTGTCCGGTCGTCAGAAACCAGATCGGCCCCAAGCGCCATCAGTTGCAAGGCAAGGGACGATTTTCCCACGCCAGACGCGCCCAGTATCAGCACGGCAGACCTATCAAGTGCCACACAAGAAGCATGTAATACACATGCCTTACCGCCCGCGCCTGTATCATCATTGAAAGGGGGATGGGCCGGATCAGTCATATAGAATGCTTTGCTAGATTGGCAGACCGACGACAAACCGCGCGCCCAGCGGCTCGGACGTGACATCCATATCGGTCGGGCGAATGTTTTCAGCCCAGATCACCCCGCCATGCGCCTCGACGATCTGTTTTGAAATCGCAAGCCCAAGGCCCGAGTTATTGCCATAATGTTTTTCGGGGCGTTCGGAATAGAAGCGGTTGAAAATCTTGTGTAGCGCCTGATCAGGAATGCCGGGGCCCGTATCCTCGATCACCACCAATATCCGGTTTTCACGCCGCCGCGCCCAAACGCGTATGGCGTCGCCGTCCTCGCAGAACGAAATCGCATTGGTGATCAGGTTCACAAACACCTGCGCCAACCGCGCCTCCAACCCTTGAATGACAATAGGCTCGGCAGGCAGGTCCGAGATGAATTCAATGCCTTTACTGGCGGCCTCCTGGCCCAGATACTCGTTGATGTTGCCAACGGTCCGCAGCAGATTAAAGCTCTCCTCTTCTTCTTTAACCAGTTCACTGTCCAGCCGCGAAGCGTTTGAAATATCGCTGACCAAACGGTCCAGACGACGCACATCGTGTTCCACCACATCCAGCAATTTACCGCGCTTCTCGTCCTCTTTGACAATGCGCAATGTCCCCACGGCCGACCGTAAGGACGCCAGCGGGTTCTTGATCTCGTGGGCGACGTCGGCGGCAAACTGTTCGTTCGCGTCAATCCGGTCATATAGGGCGGCAACCATGCCACGTAACGCAACAGATAATCGGCCGATTTCATCGGGCCGCCCTGTCAGATCAGGTATGCGGATACGCCCCGGGCTCATCTTGCGGGCATCTTTGTCACGGCCCAGCTCCGCAGCCGCGGCCAGATCGGACAGCGGATTGGCGATGGTCGATGCCAGCACAAGGCTCAGCCCGATCGAAACCAGTATCGCAATCACGAACATCTGCAATACCTGCTCGCGTTCAATGCGCACCAGATAATCGATTTCACCTGCCGCGCTGGTAATCGCAACCACCCCGACCGAAGCACCATTATGAACCACCGGCGTTGCCACCGAAAATACGGTATCGCCAGCCGTGTTATGCCCCGTTTTGATTTGAGCACCGCTAGAAAGTGTGGGCGCCACAAGGGATTTAGCCATATCCGCGATGTCCAATTCCTCGCGGCTAATGTCTTTGGGGGCCAGCAGCCCTGATACAGTTTCCCATATCGAGTTCAGAAAGTCGGTTATCACTGTGCTGCGTGTGTCTCTTTCCAACCCCGAAACAGGTGCCGGTTCTGGGCGAGCCTTGCCGCGCGTTTCGGCAATCAGTATTTCGGAGCGGTCAAAAACAAACACCTCGACACCTTTGGGCAGGTCAAGGTTTTGCAACGTATCCATGACCCCGCCGCTCCCTGCTCCATTGCCTACCGACAAATCCGACGCACCACTCGCAAGTATCTGCGCCTCGAACACATCTGCGATCAGTTCAGCCTCGGCAACCAGTCCGCGTTCCCGCTGGAACACCAGACTGTCACGAAACGGGTTCTGATACAGAACGCCTGCCACCAGAATGACAAGGCCCAACAAATTAAAGGTTATGATTTTACGGGCAAGCGGTGAACGGTTAAGGGATACAAACCCGCGGCGGCTACGCGCTTTTCGCGCCGCCTCCTGCACATGATCGGGTCCATCCCAATCTTCGCCAAGCACAATCTCGGCGTTTTTTGCCGGCTTTGCGTTTTGCACGTCTATCCCCGCTTCGCGTGTCATTCTTCGTTGTATCTATACCCGATACCATACAGGGTCTCAATTGCGGAAAACTCGTCATCAGCGGTGCGCATCTTTTTGCGAAGGCGCTTGATGTGGCTGTCGATGGTGCGATCATCCACATAAACCTGATCGTCATAAGCAACATCCATCAACTGATCGCGGCTTTTTACAAATCCTGGGCGTTGGGCCAATGCTTGCAACAGCAAGAATTCGGTCACCGTCAGCGACACGTCGTTGCCCTTCCAACTGACCGAATGGCGCAGCGGGTCCATCCGCAAATCACCGCGTTCAATCACTTTGGTTTCTTCGGTTTCACCAACTTCGCCGGTTTCAATCGCATCCTGACGACGCAAAAGCGCCCGGATCCGTTCAACCAGCAGACGCTGTGAAAACGGTTTTTTCACATAATCGTCGGCGCCCATACGCAGACCCAGAACCTCGTCAATTTCGTCGTCTTTAGATGTCAGGAAAATGACCGGCATCTGAGATTTCTGGCGCAGGCGCTGCAACAGTTCCATCCCGTCCATGCGCGGCATTTTAATATCCAGCACGGCCATATCGGGCAGGCTTTTGTTAAACCCGTCCAGCGCTGCTTGGCCATCATTGTAAGTTATGACATCAAAGCCTTCTGCCTCGAGTGTCATTGCAACGGACGTCAGGATGTTCCTGTCGTCGTCCACCAGTGCGATTTTCGACATGGGGGGTTCCTTATACTGCTCGGTTTCTGTTCTTTTTTCTTATAATCCCGTTTCTGCCCTTTCAAATCAACACCTAACTGCGAATCACTTGACTTGCCCGCCTACATTCCAGTCGAAAATAGGTAACCAATGGCTAATATGTCTCACAAATGGCCCACTCCTTGCCAAACAAAATGCTTTTGGTTGCGCTAACTGTGCCAAACCGCCCTGTTTTTCCAATTCCACCTCATGTTATGACCCCGTTATCGGCGTCTCGCTGATCGGCGCACAGCCAAGTTTTGCACCGAAATCACATCGCAATGGCCGCCAATAGCGGTGACAGGAGCTTGCACATGACGACAGGACGGGTAAACCCCGCCGCGCGACTGGACGATCAAGGTATCACCGGTCTGGGCAATGTATATTATAACCTTCTGGAACCTGACCTGATGGAGCAGGCTGTGCTGCGCTCTGAAGGGCGCATTGGCAATGGCGGCACCTTTTTGGTCAGCACGGGCCAATACACTGGTCGGTCCCCCAAGGATAAATTCGTGGTGCGCACCCCGTCGGTTGAAGACAACATCTGGTGGGAAAACAACCAGCCGATGACACCGCAAGCGTTTGACCAACTGCATGCCGATATGCTGGACCACATGAAGGGGCGCGACTATTTCGTGCAGGACCTGATTGGTGGTGCGGATGCGGGCAACCACTTGGATGTGCGTATCATCACCGAATTTGCGTGGCACAGCCTGTTTTCCCGCACCATGCTACGGCGCCCAGACCGCGCTGAACTGGACACATTCAAGGCCGAATTCACCGTGATCAACTGCCCCAGCTTCAAGGCCGATCCAGCCCGCCACGGCTGTCGCACCGACACCGTGATCGCGCTGAATTTCGATCAAAAGCTGATCCTGATCACCAACACCGAATATGCGGGCGAGATCAAGAAATCAGTGTTTTCCACCCTGAACTACATCTTGCCCGGTCGCGGCATCATGGCGATGCACTGTTCGGCCAACCACGCCATCGGTAACCCTGTTGATACTGCCATTTTCTTTGGCTTGTCCGGCACTGGCAAAACCACCCTTTCGGCTGATCCGTCCCGCACTCTGATTGGAGATGACGAACACGGCTGGTCCGACAACGGCACCTTCAACTTCGAGGGCGGCTGTTACGCAAAAACCATCAACCTGTCGCAAGAGGCCGAGCCGGAAATCTACGCCACTACGACCAAGTTCGCGACCGTTATCGAGAACATGGTCTACGACGAAGAAACCCGCGAGCTGGATTTCGAGGATGACAGCCTGACCGCCAACATGCGCTGTGCCTATCCGCTGCACTATATCTCGAACGCATCCGAAACCGCCATCGGCGGGCACCCGAAAAACATCATTATGCTGACCTGTGACGCATTTGGTGTGCTGCCCCCGATTGCCCGCCTGACACCGGCCCAAGCGATGTATCACTTCCTGTCCGGCTTTACCTCAAAGGTCGCTGGCACCGAACGCGGCATCACCGAACCGGAACCAACCTTCAGCACCTGTTTCGGCGCCCCCTTCATGCCGCGTCGCCCCGAAGTTTACGGCAACCTGCTGCGCGAAAAAATCGCCACGCACGGGTCCACCTGCTGGCTGGTCAATACCGGCTGGACCGGTGGCGCATATGGCACCGGCAAACGGATGCCGATCAAGGCCACACGCGGGTTGCTGACAGCGGCGCTTGATGGCTCGTTGGCAAACGGCGAATTCCGCAAAGACCCCAACTTTGGTTTTGACGTACCCGTTTCGGTGCATGGCGTGGACAACGCCCTGCTGGACCCGCGCGGCACATGGACCGACCCTGCGGCCTATGACGCGCAGGCGCAAAAACTGGTACAAATGTTTGCCGACAACTTTGGCCAGTATCAGGCCTATATCGACGACGATGTAAAAGCCGTGGCGATTGGGTGATAACACCTTTGGCAAAGATCATCAGGCGGCTAACGCGGGGTATTGCCGTGTTAGTCGTCTTGGGTTTTGCCGGAACTGCATCCTTTGCCCAAGCCGATATATACAGCAATGACGCCCTAATCACCGGACTTGAATATGGGATAATCTGTAACGTAAAAACCGTAGGGTCCGAACCAGCGCCCGATACGGATCGCGGGTCAATTGGCCTTATCGAGTCAACTGGGTTTTCAACCCATAGCACAATCGTGCCAGCACAGTTGGGTTTGTCCTTTGGGGTGAAATCCAACGCAATTGGCGGCAACCCGATTTACGAGGCACTGATCAGCGTAACGCATCCACCCTACAAGGATAGCGGCACAACCGATGAAAGCTGGGTAAGCACGGTTTACACTGATGGGGCTTCCGCACAGATGTTTACCTTTGATTTCCCGGCCGAGCTGCTCATTGGGAAATGGACACTATCGGCACAAAAAGGCGACCAAATATTATATCGCGTCACTTTTGACGTTGTCAGCCCCGCGAGCGCGCCGGCCTACCTGAGAAATCTGTGCAAGGGTGAAGCTCTGTCCAGTTGATGATGCAGGTGATCGCGCGGACCACCTTAAATTCCAAGACTGCCATAGGGTATGAACCGCACCGGATCATCCTCGTTAATCTCCATCGCATCGTCTCCCAGTTCAACCAGACCATCCGCCCAGGACATCCCCGATATCCGGCCAGAGCCTTCGGATTTATACACTTCAACCCGCCCGTCATCCGCCATCTTGGCCCGCAAATATTCCCGCCGTCCGGCTTTCTTTCTTTTGGTGAATGCTGCAGGCACCATAAACCCTTGCGGCTTGACCCAGCCCGCACCTGATAGAGCGGATAACGACGGGCGCACAAAAATCGCAGCGCAAACAAACGCCGCCACAGGGTTGCCCGGCAACCCGAACACCGGCACACCTTGCCACATCCCCAGCGCCAGTGGCCTGCCGGGTTTCAGCGCAATCCGCCACGCCTCAAGCGCGCCTTCTTCCTTCAGCAACGCCGAAACGTGGTCCTCGTCGCCTGCCGATGCGCCGCCCGATGTCAGGATCACATCAACCTTGCCCACCGCATCGTTCAGGCAGGTTTTCAGCAACTTACGATCATCCATCACATGGCCAAGGTCCACCGCCTCGCAGTGCCAACGCGCCGCCAGTGACAGCAGCATCGGACGGTTCGCGTCATAGGTCTTGCGCGGCGCGGATTTGCCGCCGTCCGCCGCGATAATCTCGTCACCCGTTGATAAAACTCCGACCCGCAAGCGTTTACGCACCGTAATTTCCGCAACTCCCAATCCGGTCAGCAGCGCCAAGTCGGGGCTTCGCAGCTTCCGGCCCGCCGTCAACGCCAACTGCCCCGCTTCCACATCCTCGCCAGCCCTGCGTACATTCGCGCCCGCCTTGACCGGCCCCTGAAACGCCACATGCCCGTCGCTTCGGTTGATGTCTTCTTGCATCACCACCGTGTCCACGCCTTCGGGCACCAATGCGCCCGTCAGAATACGGATCGCGTGGCCCTTTGGCACGATGCCGGAATACGGCTCGCCCGCGGCCGCACGGCCATCGACCAATGGCAATACATAAGGGCCGGACCCGATTGTATCATAGGCAAAGCCGTAGCCATCCATCGCCGAATTGGCGCCAGGCGGGTTGGACCGCAACGCCACCTGATCCCGCGATAAAACGCGCCCGTCAGCAGCCGGAACGGCAATGGTTTCTTCCCCAACAACCACACTTAACCGTCCCTCAAGATGCGCCAATGCGTCATCCACCGGCATCCAGTTCACCCCGTCGGGCAGCGCAAAACAATCGTCGCGCATCACCGGCGGGGTTAGGTCGGGAACAGCCGTTTCAGCCACCACCAACCCGACCTCTTGCAAAATGAAATCCGCAATCGCCACAGTGTCATCCAGATCAAACACCGGCACAGATAAGCCTTTGGGCCCATTGTCGCTCGCCACCGCCCGAACTGTCTCGTCCTCCAGTGCAATCAATGGCTGTCCGGTGGACGCACGGTTGGCCTCGATCTTCATGTGGCCATCGCGTTTGTAGCCCTCAATCAGCACCAGATCATTGGGCGATAGATGCTCCAGCAACTGCTCCAGCGACGGCTCGTCCTCGTTTTGCAATTCGTGCATCAATGCCCAGCGCTGGCGCGACGCCAACAAAACCTCGCCTGCCCCCGCCGCGCGGTGGCGGTAGCTGTCTTTGCCTTTATGGTCCACATCAAAACTGTGATGCGCATGCTTCAGCGTCGCCACGGAGAACCCGCGCGAGGTGATCTCGCTCACCAGCCGTTCCACCAATCCGGTCTTGCCCGAATTTTTCCAGCCCGTCACACCAAATATTTTCATTCCGATTCCCCAGAAATCAATGCTTCGGCTATCTTCATATCCTCTGGCGTATTGACGTTAAAGAACGGATCAAACCCCTCCGCCTGAAAGGGCGCAAGTGCCGCACCGTGACTGTCTGTCCATTGCACGATTTTGCGCACACCCCCTTGCAGGGCGCTGCGCAAATCTTCGCGCAATGCAACGGGCCACAACCCGAACGTCGGCTGGCGCAACATGCCGCGCGTCGGGTGCGGGGAGGCAGCCAGCGCTATCGCAACGTCTGCGTCTTCAGCGGCCAGAAACAAACGCGGCACCAGATCGGCGGGGAAAAACGGCGTGTCGGCGGCGGCTGTCACGATATGGTCCGCCCCCTGCCCCGCGGCCCAGTCCAGCCCGGCCAAAACCCCCGCCAAAGGCCCGGCGAACCCGTCAATACTGTCGGGCACCACCGGCAGGTCAAAGCTGTTAAACCGCGCCGCATCACCATTGGCATTGATCGCCAATCCGGCCACTTGCGGCTCCAGCCGTTCAATCACCCGCGCCATCAGGCTTTGGCCATCCAGCACCAACAACCCCTTGTCACCGCCGCCCATCCGCGTCGCCAGCCCGCCGGCCAAAATCACACCCAAAGGAGCCCGCATCACTGATCCGCCCCCTTGCGCCGATGCTTGCTGGCCTCATCCGCCACAGCCGCAGGGTCCGCATCCCGAACCAACCGCTCGCCACCCGACAAACACTGGAACCGCCGCCCCCGCATCCGCCCAATCAGCGTCAGCCCAACCTGATTGGCAATCTCGACACCCCACGCAGTGAACCCCGACCGCGACGCCAGAACCGGTATCCCCATCATCGCGGTTTTGATCACCATCTCGCTGGTCAACCGCCCCGTGGTATACAAAATCTTGTCAGCGCCCATGACGCCCTCGGACAGCATCCAGCCCGCCACTTTATCGACCGCATTATGCCGCCCCACGTCCTCCATATAGACCAGCGGGCGGTCACGTTCGCACAGCACCGTGCCATGCAGCGCACCGGCGGTCAGATACAGGCTCGGCGTGCGGTTGATCTTGTCTGCCAACGCATAGAGCCACGAGGTGCGCAATTCGGCCTTCGGCAGCTTCACCCCTGCAAGCCCTTCCATCATATCGCCAAATACCGTGCCAACAGCACACCCCGACGTTCTGGTCTTGCGGGCCAGCTTATCCTCATAATCGGTCTCGATTGCGGTGCGCACCACCACGGTCTCGGTTTCCTCGTCAAAATCAACGCCGGTAAGATCCTCACCATCAACCAACATCCCCTGATTACGTAAAAATCCCAGCGCCAGATATTCGGGGTAGTCACCAATCGTCATCGCTGTAACGATCTCGCGCTTGTTCAGGAAGATCGTTAGCGGGCGTTCTTCGATCACCGCAATGCTCTGCGCATCGCCCAAATGATCCACCGCCACCACCTCGCGCGTCAGTCGTGCAGCACTTGGATCAGGCGCAATCAGATAGTCCGACAGATGATCATTGGTTGCCATTTGCATATCCTCTAGAAACGCCCTAAGGCCAAATGAGAGATTAGCGAACGGGAAGAAAATGACCACCACAAAACGCGCCCTGATGCATGGCATCCGTGACGGCCTGCCCTTTATCGTGGTGGTGGCCCCATTTGCGATGCTGTTTGGCGTTGTCGCAACCGAGGCCGGTCTGAGCAACGCGCAGACGATCTTCTTCAGCTTTACGGTGATCGCAGGGGCTGCACAGTTTGCTGCCGTGCAACTGATGGCCGAAAATGCACCTGTGTTGATTGTTGTGACAACGGCGCTAGCGGTGAACCTGCGGATGGCAATGTATTCGGCTTCAATCGCACCCTACTTGCGCGGTGTGCCGTTCTGGAAACGCGCCGCCATGTCGTATCTGCTGGTCGATCAAAGCTATGCGATAGGGCTGGCAAAATACGAAACCGAACCAGACATGACCCCACCCGCCCGCGTGGCGTATTTTGTGGGCACAATGGTTCTGAACATGCCGCTCTGGTATGGTGGCACATTGGTCGGAGCACTGGTCGGATCACGCATTCCGCCGGAATATGCGCTGGATTTCGCGGTGCCTATTACCTTTTTGGCGCTGGTCGGGCCAATGCTGAAAACCGCCGCCCATGTGATGGCAGCGTTCACGTCAGTCGCACTGGCCCTGATGCTTGCGTTTGTCCCCTATAATCTAGGGCTGATGATTGCAGCAGTGGTGGCTATGATGGTCGGCGCACAGGTCGAACTGATGGTGGAAAGGCGCAAGGTATGAGTTATTCCAACGCCGAAATCTGGATAACTATCGCGCTGGTGGCGCTTGGCACCTATCTGATCCGGTTTTCATTCATCGGCCTGATCGGGGATCGCGAATTGCCGCCGTGGGTGTTGCGCCATCTGCGATATACTCCTGTGGCCGTTCTGCCAGGGTTGGTCGCCCCACTGGTGCTGTGGCCTGACGCGACCGGCGGTGCGCTGGATGCGCCACGCCTGATAGCGGCGGCAGTGACCGTGCTGCTGGGGATGATGTTCAAGAACATGATGCTCGCCATTCTTGGCGGTGCGGCGACGTTGTTTGTGATGCTGATGCTGATGGGTTGAGGCTCTCATGAGAGCCCGCCCATATGTTTCATATCGAAGCCCTTGTGACCCAACCGGAGCTTCGCATTTTTTTAAGTATTTGCACGCAGGTAAAGGCCTCGTAACTACGTTAAATCATTAACATTATTACCTTACCCGTTATTTCCGCTATTCCGGAATAGTAGTTCTATTAATCTGGCTTTATTATGCCCCCGAAAGCATACAAAAACGGTAGTTTTGCGACCTCAATACCGGTTTTGTTGCTGTGCCAACAATAAACCGGAATTGTCATCAGCATCATCATCGTAAACCGTGTGCTCCACCACTCCCGGGATCTGGCTGAATTGCTTCATGGCGTTTTTAGGAAAGAACGTGGTTTTAATCCCTTCGAACCCCGGCAAAGTTTGTAAAACCGATGTAATGCTCTGGGTGCAATAGCCCTTTGGTGCTGCCCCATGAGCCTGCACCGCGCGAATGGCGGCTTCGGCCACTTCGGGTGATACGTTGACCGTTTGCATCACCGTGCGATATGTCTCGCGGGTGTGGTAATCAATGTAATAACTCAGAACCCGCGGGGTGATGCCGTAATGCACGTCATTGCGCTCGGGAATGCTCGGGCTCCACCATGTGCCGGCCGGATCGAACAGAATGCGTTGCGATCCATTGATCATCAGACCCGCATGCGCCCCGGCATTCGAACGGTTGGATAGCACCGTGAACAGGGTTATCGAAGTCGGCCCGTTATGGCGATACACCGCCCGCTGCACATCTTCGTCAGGGGCCCATTTTGGTTCAGCCCCACACGCTGCCAAAAAAATAGGCAGCATAAACACCAGCAATAATTTGCGCATTCTTCGCCCCGTTATCCGAAAAAATTCAGCACCCCTGCCAGGGTTTATCCGTTCACCAGCCCTAGCAAAAACAAAAAGACCAATGCCCCCAGCATGCCGTAACCGGCAAACTTCAAAAACCCGTTGAATGTCTTTTCCTGCTCTGCGGTCTCCATCGACCCGTGATCAAATTCAGCCATCTTGCGTATCCTTTTTATATTCGCACACTTCAATTAGACGATTTCACCTGATCTGTCACGATCATATGAAACACAATTTTTGTTTCAATCCGCTTCCAGATCAGCCACCAGCCGAAACCCGATCCTTTTTGCGTCAACAGTTTCACTTTCTTTCGGGATCGCCCGCAACATAACACTCAACTGCGTCACATGCTGGATCAGTTGCGTTTTGGTCCCGTCCCCGTCCGTGCCGTAAAACGTCACGATGTCAGGGTCGAAAAGCCCCTCGATGCGCAGCACGCCTGCGTCCCCGCCAACAAACCCCACAGCAATCTCGTGCTCGTTGTCCAGCTGCTCCTCAAAGTTCTGGATGTAAATCACCAACCGCTCATAGGCCCATTCTGCCGGGCTTTTTTCATCAATAGGCGTATCTGAAAGGCTCTCGGGCAGCGGTTTGTTCTCGACGGTATTTGCGGCGTCCGGATCAGCATGGACCGCATGCGCCCTTGGCTCAACGCATGGCTTTTTAGCTTTGGCTTTCGCCTTTGGTTTCTTCGCCACTGTCTAGCCTTTCAACGCCCAAATCCATGCACCATCCGCGCGACGGGTCCGCGTGACCTGCCCCAATGCATACATATGATTAAGGTGTGCCATCGCCTCGACCAAAGCAAGGCCGTAAACATCCTCGCCGATTTTACGCTTGAACAGCGGCGCAAAACAATCCGAGGCCACCCGTGGTGTTTCCAGATGTTTCGCCAGCCGTTTTAGCGCTCCGTGGTGGTTATCAACCAGCTGACGCATCCGCGTTGGCAGCCCGATAAACGGCAATTTATGGCCACCCAGAACCAATTGATCCTCCCGTGCATACGGCGCCAACCGTTCACAAGCCTCCAGCCATTCTGCCACAGGGTCCGCTTCGGGTTCCGTCGCATAAACCCCGATATTGGGCGAGATCGACGGCAACAACTGATCGCCCCCCAGCACCAGATTGTCATCCCTGCTCCAGAACGTCGCGTGTTCGGGCGCGTGGCCGTTGCCCATATGCACGTCCCAGTCGCGCCCACCAATGCGGATCACATCATCCTGTTTGATCCGTTTGAACCCCAGCGGCATCGGCGCCACCATATCGGCAAAGTTGAACGGTCGCTCACCCTTGCGTTTGTCATAAATCGCAGCGTCCATCCCGCCGGAACGCCAAAATGCCAACGTTTCATCCGTTGGCAAATCCTGCACATCCAGCATCAACATCCGCGAGAACAGCCACGCCGTGCGGGTGGTCCACAACTCGGCCCCGTACTCGGTCTGGAACCAGCCCGCCAATCCAACATGATCAGGGTGGTGATGGGTCACAATCACCCGTGTCACCGGCTTGCCCGCCATCGGCCCCGCCAACAGCTTGCCCCAAATCGCCTTGCTGCGACGCGACGCAAAACCGGTGTCTATCACCGTCCACCCGTCCCCGTCATCCAGCGCAAATATGTTCACGTGATCCAGCGCCATCGGCAGCGGCAGGCGCATCCACAACACGCCCTCGGCCACCTCGATTGCCTCGCCCTCGGCAGGCGGCACCTCATACGGATAACGGATTTTAGAAACAGGTTGATCCATCACGCCGATAGATCATCAACCGAGATCGCATACAACCCCTCGGCCCCCGCCTTGGCATGGATCAACAGCGCGGCATGCTCAGGCAACAGACGGGAGATATAGAACCGCGCCAATTGGCTGCGCGGCCCCTTGCCCCCCTCGGCCATCGCCGATTTCAGATGGTAATGCGCCCCCAGAACCCGTGCAAACGCCCGCAAATATGGCACAGCGCCCGCAAACCGTTCGTTCAGGTCATCCTGCGAAACCAGCCACTCGGTCGCCTCGCGCAATGTCTCTGCCGCATCCCAAACCTCGCCCGCCATCCGTGGAAAATCGCCGCGCACCGCCTCGGCATTGCCTTCAATCTCGTCCAGCAAACGCCACGCCACATCGCCGCCATCCATCATCTTGCGCGCCACAAGGTCCATCGCCTGAATGCCGTTGGTGCCCTCATATATCTCGGTCACCCGCACGTCGCGCAGGTATTGCGCCGCGCCTGTTTCCTCAATGTAGCCCATGCCGCCGTGCACTTGCAGCCCCATCGCCGCCACCAGTGATCCGGTGTCAGTGCCATACGCCTTGGCAATTGGCGTAAGGAACGCGGCCCGTGCCCGCCAATCGGCATCCTCCAGCGCATTGCCCATATCAATCGCCACACCACAAGCCAGCGAAATGGCGCGGGCCGCGTGTATTTCGGCCTTCATCGTCAGCAACATCCGGCGCACATCCGCATGATCCACAATTGCACCCGTGCCCCCTTCAACCGGCGTGCGCCCCTGCTTGCGTTCCGTCGCATAGGCCAGCGCATGCTGAAATGCGCCTTCGGCCGCCCCCAACCCCTGAACCGCCACACCCAAACGCGCGTTGTTCATCATGGTGAACATGGTTTTCATACCGGCGTGTTCCTCGCCCACCAGCCATCCGGTCGCCCCGTCAAACTGCATCACCGCCGTCGGGCTGGCGTGCAGCCCCATCTTGTGCTCCAGCGACACCACCTTCAGGCTGTTGGCCACGCCCAAATTGCCATCCGCATCGGGGATCAGTTTTGGCACCATGAACAGACTAATGCCCTTGGTCCCCGCCACCCCGTCCGGCAGGCGCGCCAGCACCAGATGACAGGTGTTTTCAATAAAATCTGTATCGGCCCAGCTGATGAATATCTTGGTGCCGGTGACGGCATAGGTGCCATCGCCATTGGGCACGGCTTTACTGCGCAACGCCCCCACATCACTGCCCGCATTGGGTTCGGTCAGGTTCATCGTGCCATGCCACTCACCACTCACCAGCTTTGGCAAATACAACGCCTTTAGCGCGTCACTCGCATGATGCTCCAACGCCTCGATCTGGCCTTGCGACATCAGCGGATTCAACTGCAGCGCCAGACAGGCCCCCGCCATCATTTCGTTCACCGCCGTGGTCATCGCCACCGGCAGCCCCATACCGCCGCTGTCAACCGACGCCGACATACCGATCCAGCCGCCCTCGGCAATGGCGCGGTATCCAGCATCAAATCCAGGTGTGCAACGCACCTTGCCGTTTTCCAGAACCGCAGGATGCAAATCCCCTTCGCGCTGCAACGGCGCCAAAACCTCGCTACTCACCCGCCCCGCCTCGATCAGGATCGCCTCCACCATATCCGGTGTGGCCTCGGCAAACCGGTCTGTGCCAGCCACCTGATCCAGCCCGACCACATGATCAAACAGGAATTGAAAGTCCGAAATAGGGGCACGGTAAGGCATAGGATTGATCCTTTTAACAGGCGGCTTGGAATTAGTGCGCAGCTTGGATATGTCACGCATACCTTGGGTAGCCTAAACAATGCAGCCCGTCCATCAACAGAAACGCAGCGTCAGACGTGGAAAATGTAACAACCCAAATGCTGGATGCCAAGGATACAGGCACCAATCGCGCCGCTGAAATTCTGCGCGACGGCGGGCTTGTCGCGTTTCCAACTGAAACAGTCTACGGCCTTGGTGCCGACGCCCGTAATGGCCGCGCCGTTGCCCGTATTTTCGAGGCCAAGGGTCGCCCCGCCTTCAACCCACTGATTGTGCATGTCGCGACCTTAGAGATGGCCGAGCAGATTGCTGTGTTCAACGAGGCCGCGCAGCGCCTTGCGTCCGCCTTTTGGCCCGGCCCGCTAACGCTGGTCCTACCCCTTCGCCCTGACGCTGGCCTGTCGCCGCTTGTCACCGCAGGCCTACCCACCATCGGCATCCGCTTGCCCGCACACCCCGTCGCGCAACATTTACTCACCGCGTTCAATGGCCCTATCGCCGCCCCATCGGCCAATCCGTCAGGTAAAATCAGCCCGACCACGGCGGCCCATGTCGCAGCTGGCCTGTCTGGCCGCATAGATGCAATCCTTGATGCTGGCGCTTGCGATGTCGGCCTTGAAAGCACCATCATCGGCTTTGATCCTGTGCCAACTCTGCTGCGCTCTGGCGGCTTGCCGCAGGAGGTAATCGAGACCTGCCTCGCGCCCACCCTCGCCAGCCACACAACAACCGAGGTCCCAACCGCCCCCGGCCAACTCACCTCGCATTACGCCCCGGCAGCACCCCTACGACTGAACGCCAAAACCAAACGCGCGGGTGAACTCAAACTCGGCTTTGGACCAGACGACACCGCTGACCTGAACCTCTCTCCCTCCGGTGATCTGATCGAGGCCGCCGCCAACCTGTTCCACCACCTACATGAACTGGACGCCAAAACCGCGACCGCAATCGCCGTCGCCCCGGTCCCGAACACCGGCCTCGGCATCGCTATCAACGACCGCCTAACGCGCGCCGCCGCCCCCCGCCCCTAAGAACCGACCTTCCTCTTCTTCTTTACCTAAATACCTGCCGAGCGCAGCGCATAGAACCGCTGTTCTACGCCCGCCCCGAAGTCGCCGACAACATCAGCGCATCAACGCCCAACAACTTCAGCGCCGCCGTCCACTTCTCCGCATCCGGCACATCAAACACCACGTCCGCTGTCGCATCACAGGTTAACCAGCCGTTTTGCTGGATTTCGCTTTCCAACTGCCCAGCCCCCCAACCGGAATATCCCAGCGCCAACAACACCTGTTTTGGACCATCCCCATGGGCAATATCCGTCAAAATATCCCGCGTGGCAGTCATGCCGAACCGCTCATCCACCTGCAGGGTCATGTCTTCCAGAGCATAATCTGCGGAATGCAGCACAAACCCGCGGCCAATCTCAACCGGCCCGCCGAAATAAATCCGTGTGTCAGCCCCCCCCACCGCTTCAATTTCCAGCTGCTTTAACAACTCCGTAAACGTTACCTCCGGCGTTGGCTTGTTAATAATCAGCCCCATCGCCCCGTCATCCGAATGGGCACACATATAAACCACGCTTTTATCAAAGCGCGGATCCCCCATTCCGGGCATGGCAATCAACAGCTTGCCGCATAGATTAACGTTTCCGTCTGGCATTTCCATACCTCCAGAATGGGGCCGCAGCCCAACATGTGCAAGACCCGCAAATCACCGCACCCCGTTTCAATCGCTCAAATGTGACTTCCCTTGGCCGAATTCATGCCTATGTTCCCTTTATGATCAAACGAATCCTCATTCTCTGCCTTTTTCTAGTCAGCCCGCTCGCCGCCAATGCCCAATCCGGCGCGGCGGTGCCGGACAACGTGATGGAGCTGTCAGTGCTGCAAGGCTGGCGCACCACAAAAGGCACACCCATGGCCGCGCTGCGCATCCAGTTGCAACCGGGCTGGAAAACCTATTGGCGCGCGCCAGGCGATGGCGGTATTCCACCACAATTCGACTGGTCCGGCTCAAAAAACATCCGCTCTGTGCAATTCCACTGGCCTCGCCCCAAAGTCGCCTACATCAACGGTCTGCGTAGCATCGGCTACTCAAACGAGGTGATCATCCCGATCGAATTTTCTCCCCGCAAGGCAGGCCAACCGCTGGCCCTGAAAGGCCGCGTCGATCTGGGCGTGTGCAATGACATCTGCATCCCCGTCAGCATGACATTCTCCGCCACTTTGCCCGCAGGCAACACCAAACCCGACCCGATGATCCGCGCGGCGCTAAAAAAGACCCCGATGTCGGCCAAAACGGCAGGCGTCAGCACCGTCACCTGCGCGATTGACCCCATTTCCGACGGGCTGCGCGTGACAACCACGATCAATATGCCCTCGACCGGCACAGATGAAATCACTGTGATCGAAGCGCCTGACCAATCGATCTGGGTGGCCGAGGCAACAACCAAACGCAACGGCAACACCCTAACGGCCACCACCGAAATGGTGCCACCGTCCAATGCACCGTTTATGCTGGATCGCTCGAAGATACGGATCACAGTGATCGGGTCTAACCGAGCCGTCGATATTCTGGGCTGCACTGGGTAAACAATGTATAATGACGAGTAAGCCAAAACGTGAAATCACGTTCGCCCGTTTACCAGAAATTGCGCTCGCGGAAATCACGGCACATATGTCTGACCCACGTGTGGCCGTGCACATGCCACTCCTCACATCCCAGTGGGACCATGCGACCGTCACCAATTTCATAGCCGCCAAAGAAGATTGTTGGCGCCGCGATGGCCTTGGGCATTGGGCGACCCTGTGTAACAACACCTATGTCGGATGGGGTGGGTTTCAGAAAGAAGGCAATGAGTGGGACTATGGATTGGTGCTGAGGCCAGAGCACTTTGGTCTGGGTGCGTGTATCTCTAAGAAAGCGATAGAGTTTGCCAACAAGGATGACCGAATTCCTTATGTAACCTTCCTTTTGCCTCCCTCGCGCAAGAACCTTGGCGCACTCAAAAGGCTTGGGGCCAAGTTCGTCACAGAAATTGAATGCGATGGGGAACGGTTTCTGAAGTATCGCCTAGAAACTGAATGACCACTTCGTCTACTAGATGGCACTAACCACTTTTTCCAGCAGACCCATCACCCAAAATCACTCCGCCCGCTTGCGCACCCCAAACGCCAGCGCGCCGCCAACATAAGCCACCAGCGCCAGCACCGCCGACCCCGCGACGAACAGCATAAACGCCGCCGACATCATCCTCGGGCTATCACTGGCGATAGACAGAACATTGCGCACCACATCCGGCATAGCACCTTGCACCAGAACCGCGCCCAGCGTTGCAGCAAACAGTACCGCAATGCCCAGCGCCACAACCGCAGTTGTCATCCACACCATCCCCCCGCGCCGCCCTGCATGCATCGCACGGCGCAACGCTTGGAATTGACGCCGGAAATCCTGCTGCATCGCCAATAACGCGGGCACCAGCAGCAACACCAGTATCAACCCGAATCCCAAACCGTAAACCAGCGTAATCACCGTCGGTTTCAAAAACTGCGCTTGGCTTGACTTTTCAAACAACAGCGGTGCCAGCCCCAGAACCGTGGTCAATGTGGTCAGCATCACCGGGCGCAACCGGTCCGCCGCCCCGTCAATAATCGCCGGAATTAACCCGCGCTCGCGGGCATATTCATCGACTGTAGTGATCAAAACAATTGAATCATTGATGATAATCCCAGTCATCCCGATCATCCCGACAACGGTGAACATCGACAGCGGCACATCCCACGCCATATGCCCGTAAATCGTGCCAACCAAACCAAACGGGATGATCGCCATCACCACAATTGGTCGCGTCCAACTGGAAAAAATCCATGCCAGCGTCAAGAATATCCCGATCAGGCACAACCCGAACCCGACCATCGCATCCGACAGAAATTCGTTTTCCTGCTCGGCCAACCCCGCCATGATCGATTCCACCCTGTAACGACTCTCGATTTCAGGCAGGATCACCTCGCGGATCTCCTTCATGATCTCGGCGGCTCGCGCGGGGTCATCCTCGGATATATCCCCCGTGACCGACACCAGCCTGATCCCGTTTTCCCGATGCACCGTCGAAAACCCCGACTTGCTAGCAACCGACACAATATCGGTTAGCGGCACATATTGCCCCGTCATGGTGCGCAGTTGCGTGCGTTCCAGAAAATCCGCCGCCTGCTCGCTGTCGGGCAATTCCACCCGAATGGCCGCTGATCGCGCGCCGTCAGGATAGGTCGCCGCCTCGATCCCGTTCAAACGGTTACGCAACACGCGGCCTAGCCCGTCAATGGTAAAGCCCAGCGCCTGACCTTGCGGCGTCAATTCCAGTATCAGCTCGGCCTTGTCATAGGTCAGACTGTCCTCAACCCCCGACACTTCGCCAAATTGCGCCACCGCCGTCTTCAACGCCTCGGCAGCCGCCTTCAGAGTCGCGGCATCCGCGCCGTAAAATTCGACATCCATCGCATCCCCGCCCGGCCCTGACCGCCAGCCGCGAAAGCTGACAATTTCGGCCAGCGGATGCTGGCGCACGCTGTCTTGCAAATCACCCACAAACTGGAACGATGAATAGGGGCGCAGATCAGGGTCAATCAGTTCAATCGCGATTGAGCCCAGCAACATCTTGTCTTTGTTGCGCGCACTAGACAATCCGTGGCCGGTATTGCCACCCACCTCGGCCACCACATAATCAATCGGGTTCAGCCCGTATTCGGCCTCGTATTCCAGCGCCAATGCTTCGGTCGCCCGTTGCATTTCGCGCATCATTTCCATCGTGTCGCCACGCGCCGCACCTTCGCTCATGGCAAAATTTCCTGTGACGCTTGATCGCTCAGGCGCATTGAAAAATCGCCACGGAACGTCGCCGCGCAAAAAATGCCCGACCTGCCCCGCAAGGATCAGAATGATCCCCGCCATCACCGGATAGCGCGCCCAAATCACCAGCGCCATCAAGCGTCGGAAAACCACATCGCGAAACCATCCGAACCCGCGATTTACAAAGCGGCTGGGCCAGTCATACCAGTGTTCCTTGTTGGAATGGGCCAGGGCATGGCTCATGTGGTTTGGCAGGATCAGGAAACATTCAACCAGCGAAGCGATCAGCACCGCAACCACGGTGAACGGGATGTCAGCGATCAAATCACCCATTCGCCCGCCAACCACGATCAGACTAAAGAACGCAATCACCGTGGTGATGGTGGCCGCCAGCACCGGCATTGCCATCCGGCGGGCGGCATTTTCCGCAGCCTCGACCGGCCCTTCGCCCAGCTCGCGGGCGCGAAAATCCGCGTGTTCCCCGACCACAATCGCATCATCCACCACAATGCCCAGCGTAATGATCAGCGCGAACAGCGAGATCATGTTGATCGTCAGTCCCGCCGCATACATCATCGCAATTGCCGCCAGCATCGCCACCGGAATACCCGCGGCCACCCAGAATGCCGTGCGGGCGTTCAGGAACAGGAACAGCAGCATCACCACCATCCCCAGCCCCAGCAGCCCGTTTTCCAGCAGGATGTTCAAGCGCGCCGAGATCATTTCGGCACGGGTGCGGATCAGGTCAACTTTGACGTCGGGCGGCAGAGTCAGCAGCATCGCATCCGCCACTTTTTCCACCTTCGCCTGAATGTCGATGGCGTCGCCACGGGCAGACCGGTCCACACGCACAGAAATCGCTGGGTTACTGCCGACGAAATAGGCGCGGTCGCGGTCCATTCCTTCGACCCGTACCGCTGCCACATCCCCAACCGTCAGCGATGATCCATCAGCGTTGCTGCGCAACACAATCGCCGCGATCTGGTCCGCCGACCGCTTGGCCACGCCTGTGCGCACTCGCGCATTGGCGCCGGCCACATCCCCTGCAGGATCGGCGGCAGCTTCTTCGGCTATCGCCTTGGATATATCGGTCATGGTGACGTCGTGTTTGATCAATGCCATTGACGTGACTTCGACCACCGTTTCAGGCGCCGCAACACCGCGTATACTGGCACGGGTCACACCCTGCGCAAACAGGCGGGTGACAAATTCGTCAGCAAACCGGCCCAACTGGCCCACAGCCACGGGACCGGTGATCACCACATCGGTCACCCGATCCCGCCACGCGCCACGGCGCACTTTGGGGTCTTCGGCCTGCTCCGGCAACGTGGTCACGGCATCCACCGCGCCCTGCACCTCGTCAGCGGCCCGCGCCATATCCCAGTCCGGCTCAAAGTCCAGCGTGATTATCGCCACACCTTCGCGCGACGTGGTGTTTGATCCCTCGACCCCTTCAACCGACAGCAGAACAGGCTCCAGCACCTGCACAATCGCCGCGTCCACATCCTCGGCACCGGCCCCCTGCCAGGCCACACTGACGGTGACGTTATCAATCACCACATCGGGGAAAAACTGTGCCCGCATCTTTGGCAACGCGGCCAGACCGAACGCCAGCAACACCACTAACAACAAATTTGCCGCTGTGCTGTGACGGGTGAAATAGGACAGCATACCTTTGGAGGCACCCGACAAAGCCATCCCCTAGCCCCCCATCCGTGACTCAATGCGTTTCACCGTGCGGGCGGGCACTTTATCCTTGGCCAATTGCGCCAAAACCCGCGCCTTGGCCTCTTTGGGCATATTCTGGTTCGCCTCAATGAACGCTATCAGCTTGGCGCGGCGCTCGTCCGTCAGCTCCAGCAACTCTGGCGCGTCCATCACTGTGTCATCAGGCCGGATCGGGCGCACCTTAATGCCTGTTCCCAACAGCGGCGAACGCTCGGCAATTACCTCGCGCCCCTCAATCGCAACACCGCGCACAATCACATCGTCACCCTGCTTGCGCAGCACCTCAACCGCCACCTGTTCCAGCCGGTCCTCTTCCCCCATCAACAGCACAGTGCCAGCCGCATCCACCGCCGATGCGGGCAACACGATCACGGCCTGTAAAACTGGCTCCTTGATCTTTACCGTTACAAAATCACCTGGCCGAAATCCCCGCGCAACCTCAAGCGTGGCAAACAGCAAACGCCCCGTCAGCCCCTCGCCCACGGCCGCACTTTCACGGGTGATCCGGCCCTGCGCCACCATGCCCACACCGAACACATCCAGCACCACATCGACCGGCGCCTTGATCAACGCCCCATCCGCATCCAACAGGCGGGCATATTGACTGGTCGACACCCGGAACGACACCTCGAGCGCCTCTGTGTCAATCAGTTGCGCAAGGCGTTCATTCATCGACACCACCCCGCCTTTGACAGCCGTAACACCGCTAAGGGTGCCATCAAATGCTGCGGTTATTTCGGTATCCACCACACGCCGTTGCGCTTCGGAATAATTCACCTTTTGCCGCCCCAGACGCGTTGCCGACTGGGTCACACGCGCCTTGGCCTGTTGCAGGGCCTGACGGCGCGACAACACCACCTGACCCGCCGCAGATTCCGCCAGCGCCGCGGCTTCAACCGCCGCATCCGTTCCCACCCCGCGTGTGCGCAGGTCTTTTTGCCGCGTCAGGGCTTGCTGGCGCAACAGGGCTTGATCTTGTGCTGCCTCCACTTCGGAAAGGGCCAAATCCAGTGCGCTGGCCGCTTCCTCAACTTCGGCACGGGCTTCTGACAGATCGGCCAACGCCCGCTCTAGCGCAGATTGTGCATCTTGGCGGTCTGTCCGCACCAGCACCATACCCGCCTTCACCTTGCCACCCTCGACAAAGCCATCAGCCAGCATCACGATTGTTCCGGCCGCTGTGGTGCGCACGTCCAGCACCCGCTGGCTGCGCACCTCGCCAAATGCGGTCATTTCGGGCACGACATCCGCAATCTTCGCCACCAACACATTCACCGCAAACACCCGCTCGTTGCGGGGGCGCTGCGCGGGTTCCTTGGCCCACCGGTCCTTTAATGCCGAATAAACCGTGCTACCTGCCATCGCCAAAATGCCCACCGTCAAAGACAGCAGGAACAAACCAACAAGGCTGCGCCGTAAAAATCGCATAAGCCGGACCTTTTGAGAACGTGACTAGACTGAATATAGGACGCCTAACCTACAGTTACCACAGGTCAATACAGCACAAACTGTTTACTTAGGGTCAGGGCCCCCTAATTCACCTGCGACAGATATACGCCAAGCCCGCCATCAGGTCGCCGGAACGTGACCACCCAGACCACCCCCAACAGCTGTCCGTTCAAAATATCGGCCTTAAGCGCATCAGTCTCGCGCGCCGACATGTAACAGTCCGTATAATACTTTGCGTTTGCCAGTTGGCTGCGTCGCTTCAGGGTTGTGTAATACACGTCGACTTCGTCGTGAAAGTCACCATACTGATCGACCACGCCGCTTTTATGAACATTTGCGCGGTCCTGTTGTAATACCGCAGCAAAACTGGTTAGGCGGATACCCTTTGAATTGGTCAAATCCCGCGCCGCAATCGCTGCGGTATAGGCACCAACCAACTGCGCCTGATACGCGACACCGCCGTCCACCACACGCACCTTTTCGTCGACATCCTCGACACAATCAGCGGCCATAGCAGCACTGGCGGTAAAGCCGCACAGCACAACACCCGTTTTGAAGAATTTACGGATCATATCATAGTCTCCTTATTTGCGCCGCTTATGCTCATCCAGCCGCGGGAAAATCTCGACGAAATTGCACGGACCGTGGCGGTAATCCAGTTGCACCGACAGGATTTCATCCCACGCATCCTTGCACGCCCCGGGGCTGCCGGGCAGGGCAAACAGATAGGTGCCATCGGCCACGCCACCGCAAGCCCGCGATTGCACCGCCGACATACCAATCTTTGGAAACGAGATCATGGTAAACAGCGTAGCAAACGCATCCATTTCCTTCTCGTAAACATCGCGGTGCGCCTCGACCGTCACATCGCGCCCCGTAAGGCCAGTGCCGCCAGTGGAAATCACCACGTCGATGTCCTTATCCGCGCACCACATGCGCAACTGGTCGGCGATCTGGTCGCGCTCATCCCGCAGGATCATCCGGTCCGCCACGATATGGCCCGCGCCTTTGATGCGGTCGACAAGGGTTTTGCCGGACTTATCGTCCTCGATCTTGCGAGTGTCCGAAACCGTCAACACGGCAATACGGACAGGGATAAATTCTTTTTCAGGTTTTAACATATGGTCCTCTTATATCTATCCAACCCGCTTATCGCTCTAGCGAAGAAAGCCATGGGGCTTGATGAGCGGCGTAACTCTAAAACCACATACCTGATATGGCCAACCCCTGTCATGTCCTACATCAAGAAACCGCGCATATGCCCGCTAAAGTTAACAAACCCCACCGCGCGCTGCCTTAACGGGGGGAAGCCCGCAAATTCAGCATATGGAATTCATATGCGATTCATATGGTTTTCATATTCCGCAAATCGCCGGATTGCCCTTGTTTACCTTTGATTCGCGTGTCTTTGGCAGAAACACGCCCCGACATCCGCTCATCCCGTTAACCCAATCGCGCCTTCAGGTTCAGCAAATCCGCCCAAGCCTCGCGTTTGGCATGTGGCGAGCGCAGCAGATAGGCCGGATGAAACATCGGCAACGCAGGCCGTCCCAGCACCTCTTCCCAGTTACCGCGCATCCGCGTAATCCCCTTGCGCCCCAGCATCGCCAGACAGGAAATATTGCCCATCAGCACGATCACATCAGGCGCGACCAGCTCAATATGCCGCTCCACAAACGGACGTAGCATGGCGATCTCATCGGGCAACGGATCACGGTTCTGCGGCGGTCGCCACGGCAGGATATTGGTGATGTAAACACTGGCCGCAGGGTCCGGCCCCGCGCGCCCCAGATCAATCGCTGCCAGCATCCGGTCCAGCAGCATTCCAGCCCGCCCGACAAAGGGTTTGCCCTCGCGGTCCTCGTCCCGCCCGGGCGCTTCGCCAATGATCATAACACGGGCCGCAGGGTTGCCATCGGCAAACACCAGATTACGCGCCCCGCGCTTTAATTCGCACAGCTCGAACGCTGTCAATGCGGCCTTAAGCCCAGCCAGATCAGCCGCCCCTGCCGCCGCCGCTTTGGCCACCACCACCGCATCAACCTCGACCATCGGAATGGGCGCGACAGCAGGCTTGGCTTTGGCCGCCACTTTTGGCTTGGGCGTCTCCGCCACCAGCTCATACCGATCAACCGGCGCATCCCCGATCGCCTCGTCCGCACCCAGTTCAACCTGCCACTCCAGCGCGGCCTTGGCGTCATAATATTGTTCAGCAGAATCCATAGGGCCAAGCTATGCCCGATCCGGCTTAAGGTAAATGCCTTGCCGCACAGCCGCAGCTTTTCTATAAGCAGGAAAATAAGGACAGCTGCCATGACTTTCACTGCGACGTTCAACGCAAGACATCTGCTAGGCATCGAGCACCTAACCCCCGATGAAATAACTATAATTCTGGATTTGGCCGACCAATACGTCGATCTAAACAGACGGCAAGTGAAGCATTCCGACGCGCTGGCAGGCCTGACCCAGATCAATATGTTTTTTGAAAACTCGACCCGCACGCAGGCCAGTTTCGAGATTGCAGGCAAACGGTTGGGCGCGGATGTGATGAACATGGCGATGCAGGCGTCCAGCATCAAAAAGGGCGAAACCTTGATTGATACCGCCCTGACCCTGAACGCTATGCACCCCGATCTGCTGGTGGTGCGCCACCCGCATTCTGGTGCCGTGGACTTGCTGGCGCAAAAGGTGAATTGCGCGGTGCTGAACGCGGGTGACGGCACCCACGAGCATCCGACCCAAGCGCTGCTGGATGCGCTGACAATCCGCCGCGCCAAGGGCCGTCTGCACCGCCTGAGCATCGCCATTTGCGGCGACATCGCGCATAGCCGAGTGGCCCGCTCCAACATCCTGTTGCTGGGCAAAATGGAGAACCGCATCCGCCTGATCGGCCCACCCACGTTGATGCCTTCGGGCATCGAGGACTTCGGTGTCGAGGTGTTCGACGACATGCGCGAGGGGCTAAAAGACGTTGATGTGGTGATGATGCTGCGCCTGCAAAAGGAACGCATGGATGGCGGCTTTATCCCGTCCTCGCGCGAATATTATCACCGCTTTGGTCTGGACCCTGAAAAGCTGTCCCACGCAAAACCCGACGCCATCGTCATGCACCCCGGCCCGATGAACCGCGGCGTCGAGATTGACGGCACTTTGGCCGACGACATCAACCGCTCGGTCATTCAGGAACAGGTCGAAATGGGCGTCGCCGTGCGGATGGCCGCGATGGATTTACTGGCGCGTAATTTGCGCTCAGGAGCTGGGCCAAAAGGGGTAATGGTATAATGAATACGAAAGAGCTTTATGACCAGTTTTGGCAAGGCTTCATCCAATTGCCAGACTGGCCCGATTCAACAATTGGATCGCCAGAGAAAGCAGTTCATGCTGCGTCAAGCAAGGTAAAGAATTACTACGACTTTGACCGCGACCTTGGGAGTGGATTCAGACCAACAGCTTGTATTACAAAGCAAAAAAATCACGTTCGGGCCGAGCTTTCCACACAGAAGTCTGGGCGTTATATTGTTGAAAAATTAAAAGCCAACCATCCCAACTTTGGCCACCCCATTGAGCCGTACGTCAACTATCATGTAAACGAAAATGACGCAAAAATTGAACTGGCTTGGCCGAATGCAGATGTGGAATACCAAACGCTTTGGCCTGTTCATTACCGGTGGATTCGAATTTCCCTCCAACTTCTTGTATCGATTTACGGCACTGTTATAGCAAGCGAGAGCCGATGAAAAAATCTCATTGCCACCTCATCCAAGCAACCAAGCGCCGGTGCTTTCCAAAACAGGAGAGCGTCTATGTCTGACACCCCGTTTGAGAACGAACACCTGATCCAGTCAATCACCGCCAGCCGTGCCGCCTATAATCGTGAGCATATGCTGTTGTTTTTCATCGGCGCGGCCCTGATGTATGGTGTGCTGTGGGCCGTCGGAAATCCGTTCCCGTGGACCGGTATTGTCGGGGCGGTTTTCGCCATTTTCATCCGCTGGATTTACGTTGCAAGCGAGGCGATGGACGTGGTCTGGACCCTGACCGACAAACGCCTGACCGGTCCCTCGGAACGCTCAATCCCATTGACCAGTATCAAACACGTACGCACCCTGTTTTCCGCCGTTCAGGTCATCACCCACACCGGCGACAAATACATGCTGAAATATCTGGCCGACCCGGAAGCGATGGTCGAGACGATCCTCAACGCACGCGATCAGGGGATGGCATGAGCGATACGCCCACAGAGGCCCCCATAGGCTGGGAAGACATATTCGAGCCGGGTGAAGTGCTGTTGTGGCAGGGCCGCCCCGATACCGCAATCGTCTGGCAAAAGCGCCATATCCTGCCCGTGGTGCTGGGGCTAAGCGTCGCCTGCATTGGGATCATCTGGATTTTCCTCACCCCGCTCGGCAATGGCTATACCATCATCATGGGGCTGGTTTTGCTGCTGCTCGCTGCTTTTTTAGCCATCGCTCCGTCTGTCATGGCCTCGATGGTGCGCAAGGCGTCGTGGTATTCCCTGAGCAACAAGCGCGCTTTTATTGCCATGCATCGTGAGCAGGTTGGCCGCAAGTTAACCGCCTATGTGATCGAGCCTGACTTTGATATAAAGTTCGACGGCAAAGACCCCGCCAGCATCATGTTTGCCATTGAAATCCGCCAGCCTGGCAATGCATCTTATTTGACGAAAATCAGCTTTGACCGGATCAGCGACGGGCAACATGTGTATGATCTGATGCGCGGCATTCAGGAGGGTAAAGCATGAGCATCCCATCCGGCTGGGAAGGCATACTGGATAAAGACGAAGACATCCGCTGGCAGGGTCGGCCCGACGGCGCGGTGGTCTGGAAACCCTCGAACTTTATCACCATCCTGTTTGGGCTGGCATTCTCCGGATTTGCATTGTTCTGGATGATCATGGCCGCATCAGCGGGCGGCGGGTTCTGGATGTTCGGTCTGATCCACTTTTTCGTCGGCATCGGTATTGGCATTGGTCCGATATTCTGGAGCGCCCACAGACGGCGCAACACATGGTATACCCTGACCGATAAACGCGCCATCATTACCACGAACTTGCCGATGCGGGGCCGCAAGTTGAAATCCTATCCGATCACCAAAGACACAGTGCTGGGCATTGACTCATTTGATCCGGCCAGCATCACCTTTGCAACCGAGCACCACCGCCGCAAGAACGGCTCCTACGAGGTAAAGATCGGGTTCGAGCGTATCGCGGATGGCAAACAGGTTTACACACTTATGCGCGACATCCAGAAAGAGGCAGCATGACAATCACCTTCACCAACGCCCGTCTGATCGACCCTGAAAATGGCACCGACGACATCGGAAGCCTGACGGTCGAGGATGGCATCATCGCCGGCATCAATACCAATCCCAAGGGCGATGTGATTGATTGTGGCGGAAAATGCCTTGCCCCAGGAATTGTCGACATCGGCGTCAAGGTTTGCGAACCGGGCGAGCGGCACAAGGAAAGTTACCGCACCGCAGGGTTAGCCGCCGCCGCTGGGGGCGTGACCACCGTTGTCACCCGTCCCGACACATCCCCCGCCATCGACAGCCCCGAGGTGCTGGAATTCGTCGCACGCCGTGCTCGCGAAACGGCAGCTGTGAAAATGCTGCCGATGGCCGCTCTGACCAAAGGGCGCGACGGGCGCGAGATGGTCGAGATTGGATTCTTGAGCGATGCAGGTGCCGTTGCCTTTACCGATTGTGACCGCGTGGTGGAAAACACCAAGGTGTTCGCCCGTTGCCTGACCTACGCCAACAGCCTTGGCGCGTTGGTCATTGCGCACCCCCAAGACCCCGTGATGTCCAAAGGGGCCGCCGTGACCTCGGGCAATTTTGCCTCGCTGCGCGGCTTGCCCGCCGTGTCACCAATGGCCGAACGGCTGGGGCTGGAGCGCGATCTGGCCTTGGTTGAAATGACCAATGCCCGCTATCACGCCGACAACCTGTCCACCGCCACTGCCCTGCCCGCGCTAGAACGCGCCAAAGCGGCGGGTCTGGATGTGACGGCGGGCGCGTCGATCCATCATCTGACGCTGAACGAATTGGACGTGGGCAACTACCGCACCTTCTTTAAGGTCAAACCGCCCCTGCGATCCGAGGACGACCGCATGGCGTTGGTGGCGGCGGTCGCCAGCGGGTTGATCGACATTATTTCGTCGATGCACACCCCGCAAGACGAGGAAAGCAAGCGCTTGCCTTATCAAGAGGCGGCATCCGGTGCGGTGGCGCTGGAAACCCTGCTGCCCGCCGCAATGCGCCTGTTTCATTCTGGCGACATGGACTTGCCGACCCTTTGGCGGGCTTTGTCGCTGAACCCGTCCAAACGGTTGGGGCTGGATACAGGTCGCCTGACCAAAGGTGCCCCTGCCGATCTGGTTTTGTTTGATCCGGACGCGCCCTTTGTGATGGATCGTTTCGCACTACAGTCAAAATCCAAAAATACCCCCTTTGATGAACAACGAATGCAGGGCAAGGTGTTGGCAACCTACGTCAACGGGGTGCAAGTTTTCAAAAGGGGATCATAATGCCTGATATCACCAGTACCACCCAAATGCTCGCGCTTGCAGCGATTGCCGGATACCTGCTCGGGTCAATCCCGTTTGGCATGGTGATTGCCCGTGTCATGGGGTTGGGGAACTTGCGCGAAATCGGGTCGGGCAACATCGGCGCCACCAATGTGCTGCGCACCGGCAACAAAACCGCCGCGGCGCTCACCGTGCTGCTTGATGCGGGCAAAGGCGCTGCTGCATTGCTATTGGCCCGCGCCCTGATCGGTGAAGATGCAGCACAAATCGCTGGTCTCGCGGCATTTCTGGGCCATCTGTTCCCGATCTGGCTGCGGTTTCGCGGCGGCAAAGGGGTGGCGACGTTTCTGGGTATCTTGCTGGCACTATACTGGCCACTGGGGCTGGCGGCCTGCGCCACATGGCTATTCTCCGCCTTAACAATGCGGATGTCTTCGCTGGCGGGGCTGATGGCTGCGGGGTTATCGCCAATGTGGACACTTATGCTGGGTCAGGGCCAGACATTGCTATTAGGTGCCATCCTGACCATCCTGATTTACATTCGCCATGCGGCCAACATTAAACGGATCAAAGCAGGAACCGAGCCAAAGATAGGGCGCAAAAACAGCGCACCCTAGGGCAAGTTGTCCTGTTTCCCAATATTATACTTGTTAATCCCGTGATTACGTCTATCCATTATGAAAAAAATGTACTGGGTAACGACAGGCGAAATGAATGAATAACAATACTCAGCCCTCCGGGGCGCTAATCGAGCCGGAAACCACACGCGAATGGGTCCGCCATTTGGCAAAATACCGTGATCCGAAACTGTTCCGCAGCCTGCTTGAACTGGCCGCGACCGCAGTGCCTTTCGTCGCACTTTGGGCGCTGGCGTGGTGGTCTCTGTCGATCAGTTACTGGCTGACATTCGCAATTTCCCTGGCGAACGGGGTTTTTGTGGTGCGGCTGTTTATCATCCAGCATGATTGTGGCCACTCATCCTACTTCAAAAACCGCACGTCGGGCGACTGGGTTGGCCGCGTGTTGGGCATTTTTACCGTCACACCCTATGACGTCTGGAAACGGGCGCATGGTATTCACCATTCGACATCCGGCAACCTGGACCGGCGCGAATTGGGTGATATTGATACGATCACAGTTGAAGAATATCAGGCTCTGTCACGGATGGGCCGCTTCAAATACCGCTTTTACCGTAACCCGTTCATCCTGTTTTTGATTGGGCCAACCTATATTTTCCTACTAACCAACCGCGTACCGATGGGCATGATGAAGGCCGGCGCGAAATACTGGATCAGTGCCCTTGGCACCAACGCCGGTATCGTGGCCATCCTTGCGATCATCGTTTACTTTGGTGGATGGATGCCGCTGCTGCTGATCTTCCTGCCCAGCACTATCATGGGGGCGACCATCGGCGTTTGGCTGTTCTATGTTCAGCACCAGTTCGAGGCCACTTATTGGGACCGTGACGAAGACTGGGATCTGCATACCGCCGCCCTGCACGGCTCCTCGCATTATGTATTGCCCGAGCCGCTGCAATGGCTGACCGGAAATATCGGTATCCACCATGTGCATCACATCTATGCGCGCATTCCTTTTTATCGTCTAAAAGAAGTGCTGCGTGATTTTCCCGTTCTAAAAGACGCCCAGCGCCTGACAATCCGCGAAAGCCTGTCTTGTGTTGGCCTGCAACTGTGGGACGAGAAACGCCGCGAGCTGATGTCTTATCGACGGATGAAAGAGATTTACGGATAGGGTTTAAGCCCCCAACCCAGCAATTATAAAAAGGCGCACATTTAACCGTGCGCCTTTTTTGCATTCCTCCGCTGGGGGCTTGTGCTGTGCCCCGTTTCACATGACACTACTGCAAACACGGGGGACGACATGACATATGTAATGGCCATAGACCAAGGCACGACATCATCGCGGGCGATCCTGTTTGATGCTACCATGCGTGTGGCGACTAGTGCCCAAGAAGAATTCGCGCAGCATTTTCCGCAATCGGGGTGGGTTGAACATAATCCCGAGGATTTGTGGCAAACCGTGATCCGCACGGCACAAACGGCGATGACGCAGGCGGGTGCGGCAGCGGGTGACATTGCCGCGATTGGCATCACCAATCAGCGCGAAACCACGATCATCTGGGACAAGGCGACGGGCCAGCCGATCCATAACGCGATTGTCTGGCAGGACCGCCGCACATCCGGCATTTGTGATGCGTTAAAGGATGCAGGGCACGAGGATATGATCACCCACAAAACCGGCCTGCTGCTGGACCCGTATTTTTCCGGCACCAAGGTAAAATGGGTACTGGACAACGTTAAGGGCGCGCGGGCGCGGGCCGAGGCGGGTGACCTTATGTTCGGCACTGTGGATTGCTACCTGATCTGGCGGCTGACAGGCGGGGCGGTGCATGCCACAGACGCCACCAACGCCGCCCGAACCTTGATGTATAACATCCGCGACGGGCACTGGGACGACGAAATCTGCGCCTTGCTGGAC
>NZ_JBSMEZ010000152.1:0-9140 GCF_056498605.1 Profundibacter sp. | reverse complement strand
GATTGCACGGGTGCGCCAAGGGATGAAAAGCATGATGCGGCTGGGCAGCGCGTGGTATGACGTGGAAACGCAGATCACGGCAGTGACCGAAAAGGGGTTGGATCCGCGCAACTTTATCCTCTGCACCGACGATTCACATTCCGGCACTTTGGTAAATGACGGCCACATGAACCGCGTGGTGCGCCATGCCATTGACTGCGGCTGTGATCCGTTGATCGCGCTGCAAATGGCGACGATCAACACAGCAACGCATTTCGGGCTGGAACGCGAGTTGGGCTCTATCGCGCCTGGGCGACGGGCAGATATGATCCTGACCTCGGATTTGAAAACTCTGCCGATTGAAACCGTGATCGCGCGCGGTGTGGTTGTGGCGCAAGACGGCGATATCAAAGTAGATTGCCCGCATCTGGATTGGCCGGATGATGCCCGCGGAACGGTGCATCTGGGCAAACACCTTGAGGCCACCGATTTCGAGATCAAGGCACCCGACGGGGCCAACGCGGTTAAGGCCAAGGTGATTGGCGTGGTCGAGAACCAAGCCCCGACCAAAGCACTGACAGCCGAACTGGACGTGCAAGACGGGCTGGTATTATCTGACGAGCCAAACGACGTCTGCCAGATCGCATTGGTCGAACGCCACCGCGCCACGGGCGATGTGGTGAACGGCTTTGTGTCGGGGTTCCGCTATAAGGGCCGGATGGCGATGGCCTCGTCCGTCGCCCATGACAGCCACCACATGATTGTGGTTGGCACCAGCCGCGCAGATATGGCCTTGGCGGCGAACCGTTTGGGCGAAGTCGGTGGCGGTGTCACCGTGTGGCAGGACGGGCGTGAACTGGCGCTGGTGCAATTGCCCATCGCCGGCCTGATGTCGGATGCTCATGCGGTCGAGATGGCAGCAGCGGCGCAAAATATGGTCGAGGCGATGGAGGCCTGCGGCTGCACCTTGAACAACGCCTATATGCAACATTCCCTGCTGGCCCTGGTGGTGATCCCAGAGCTGCGGATTTCTGATTTGGGACTTGTAGACGTGACAAAATTTGAACTGACAGAATTATTCGAGGAAAATAAATGAATACACCCGTGGCCGAGGCCGAAACCCTGACACCGCCAACAGTAACGCCCGAGGAATTCACCGATGCGAAAGCTGCGGTTGATCGTCTATGCGAATTATACACCACCGCAACTGAATTCCTCTGCGAGAATTTCGCGGAAACACTGGGGGGCAAGCGCCCCAAGGCGCGGATCAGGGCGTTTTATCCTGAAATCCGTATCACCACGACCAGCTATGCCCAGACGGACACACGGCTAAGTTTCGGCCATGTGCATGAACCGGGCACCTATGCCACCACGGTCACTCGGCCTGACCTGTTTCGCTATTATCTGAAACAGCAAATCGGCCTGCTGCTGGAAAACCACTGTGTGCCTGTCACTATTTGCCTGTCGCAAACCCCGATGCCGGTGCATTTTGCGGTGGCGGGACAAAAGAACATGACCGTGCCACAGGACGGTGCGATGGATTTCCCGTTGCGCGATGTGTTCGATGTGCCAGACCTGTCGACCACCAACGATGATATTGTCAATGGCTTTGGCTTTGAAAATCCCGATGGCTCGGGCCCGCTGGCCCCGTTCACGGCACAGCGGATCGACTATTCACTGGCGCGGCTGTCGCATTACACCGCGACCAAACCCGAACATTTCCAGAACCACATCCTGTTCACCAACTACCAGTTCTATTTCGAGGAATTCGAGGCCTACGCCCGTGCGCAGCTGGCGGACCCAAACAGCGGCTACACCAGTTTTGTTGGTACCGGTAATGTCAAAATCACCGACCCTGACGCACCAATGCCGCTGCCCGATAAGCAACCCCAAATGCCGACCCTGCATTTGAAACGCAAAGGCAAGGGTGGCATCACTTTGGTGAACATCGGGGTTGGCCCATCAAACGCCAAAACCGCGACCGATCACATAGCGGTTTTGCGCCCGCATGCGTGGATCATGGTGGGCCATTGCGCCGGTCTGCGAAATTCGCAATCGCTGGGGGATTTCGTGCTGGCACATGCTTACCTGCGCGAGGACCATGTGCTGGATGACGATCTGCCGATTTGGGTGCCGATCCCAGCATTGGCGGAAATCCAGATTGCACTGGAACAGGCTGTGGCGGGGGTGACCAAACTGGAAGGGTACGAATTGAAGCGCCTGATGCGGACTGGCACTGTGGCGTCATTGGACAACCGGAATTGGGAACTGTCCGATCAATCCGGCCCCGTGCAGCGCCTGTCACAATCGCGCGCCATCGCGCTGGACATGGAGAGCGCCACCATTGCCGCCAACGGTTTTCGGTTTCGGGTGCCCTATGGCACGCTGCTATGTGTCAGCGATAAACCCCTGCATGGCGAGCTGAAATTACCCGGAATGGCCAGTGATTTCTACACCACACAGGTCGCGCGGCACCTTCATATCGGTATTCGCGCAATGGAATCCCTGCGTGAAATGCCGCTGGAACGCATCCATTCTCGCAAATTACGCAGCTTTGAAGAGACCGCATTCCTATAAACGGGCGAAAAAACCGATAAAATGGGCGGAAAATGGGTAAAACCCACTACTAATCGTTGTGTCCTGCCTCAACATTCAGTTAAATACGCCTAATGAGGCCCAAGATGACGCGGGCAGAACAAGGAGACCTGAAAATGGCGACGAAACCAATGACAAAGACCCAGCTTGTAGCCACACTGGCCGAAGAAATGGGCACAGACAAGAAATCGGCATCCGGTGCACTGGATGCCATCATTGCAATTATCACACGCGAAGTTTCTGGCGGCGGTGCCGTGACCTTGCCTGGCGTTGGCAAAATCTATTGCCGCGAGCGTCCAGCACGCATGGTTCGCAATCCTGCCACTGGCCAGCAAATCCATAAAGACGCGGATAAAGTTGTCAAAATGACAATCGCCAAAGCGCTGAAAGACAGCGTAAACAGCTAATCCTTTCGGGCCTTGCGCACAAATGGAAAACCGATAGGGTCGCCCGATTGGGCGGCCCTTTTTGGTTGGAGGCACTATGGACATACGCGCGCTTTTGATGGGCCTGACATTTGCCTTTATCTGGTCCTCTGCATTCACCTCGGCGCGGATTATCGTGGCTGATGCCCCGCCGCTTGCATCGCTTGCGCTGCGGTTCTTCATCTCGGGAATCATTGGGGTAATTCTGGCGCGGATTATGGGCCAGACGTGGCAACTGACCCGTGATCAATGGCGCGCCACATTTATTTTCGGACTGTGCCAGAACGCGCTGTATCTGGGCCTGAATTTCGTCGCTATGCAAACGATCGAGGCCTCGGTCGCGTCGATCATTGCCTCGACCATGCCATTGATGGTGGCCTTCGCTGGCTGGGTGATCTTCCGTGACCGTCTACCGTGGGTGGCTGTGACGGGGTTGGCCATCGGCGTGATCGGTGTGGTAATCATTATGGGGGCACGGATAGAAGCGGGCGTGGATGTCTATGGTATCGCGCTATGCGGGGTCGGGGCTGTGGCATTGACCATTGCCACCCTGTCAATGCGCGGTGCCTCCAGCGGTGGCAATTTGATGATGGTGGTCGGGTTGCAAATGCTGGTTGGCTCGGCGGTGCTGGCAGTGGCATCCGCATCCCTTGAGGTGATCGAAGTGAACTGGACATGGCAACTGGGTGTGGCGATGGCCTATACCACGCTTGCACCGGGTCTGCTGGCGACGTGGATATGGTTTGCGCTGGTGGCGCGGATCGGGGCTGTGCGGGCCGCAACGTTCCATTTCCTGAACCCGTTTTTCGGTGTGGCGATTGCAGCTGCCTTGTTGGGCGAAACCTTGGGGATGATGGATATGATTGGTGTTGCGATCATAACCGTCGGCATTCTGGCCGTGCAATTGTCTAAACAGACCCCGTCACAAACCTGACTATATTGTGCCCGCCCATGTCTGGGCTGGCGTCAGTGAGCGCCCCGCGCCAGAGGTCGGAAAATTCATGTCTCCGGCGGAGGGCATTGAACACTAATTATCAGGAAACAGGGGCGTCTGCCGTTTCCGGTTTCTTACCACCAGTCCATCCCTTGGCCTTATCCACCAGCTTGCCGAACTTCTTGGACGCGCCGTCCAGTTTTGCTGTCCATTCCGGTTTCGGCTCTTGACCTTCGGTCACCTTAAAGAATGCCTGCAACAGGCAAGCGATTGCAAAGGGCTCGATCAGGGCAACCTTGGCGGCCCATGCAAACAGGATGGCAAAGACAAAGCTACCGGCAGATACTGTGCCGGGCATCATGTAAACAACCCCAGCGGCAGGGGCGAGCATGACCAAGAACACGACGAACGCTAGTGCATAGGATATCAACGTGATCCATGCCGCATTGATCAGCATTGGTTTGGCGTTTTGCCCATACAGCACTACGGCATCCCGCGCTGTTCCCCAAGGATTTTCCGAACGGGTGCGAAAGATTTGCGCCAAGATTACCTCGTCTATCAGGCCAACGGCAACCCGCAGAAAGGCCCGCACAACGCTCATAATTTTATCAAGCCCGGGAATAGGCAGGAAGGATGCAATGCCGTGGATCAGGCTGGTAATGGCCCGCACCACGCCTTTGACCAGTTGATCGATCCCGAACAGGATGGATGACTGGCCAAAGCGCTCTTTGACCATGGCTTGTGCATAGGCGATCTGGCCCTTGCCGTCGGGCAAATCACGCCCTTCCAGTAGTTCAACCATCACGGCAATATGGCCCGCCTTGACCATATACAGGATATATTCGCGTAAGAAATAGATCACGCCAGCGGTCAGCGCAAAGCCGATGCCGCCACCCCATATCGTGGCCGAGGCTTGAAAATCATTGTCCCCCATCGCGCCAACACCCCAGCCGATGCCAGCGCCCGTGCCGGTGACAATCACATAGGCGGCAGCGATGCCGAAATAAACAGCCATTCGGAACAGGATAAAGGGAAGTGTTTTGCGCATAAGCCGCATGGATACGCCGATAGAAAAATCTGCCATTTGTTAAAAACTCCTGTAATGAGCGGGTTTATGTCTGCCTAAAATAAATTTCGCGTTGTTTGCTTACTTGGTTAAATCCTAGCACCTCGGTAATAAAACTCACAAGTAAGCAATACCTGACCCTAGGGAAACTGCGCAAACTGTGCCGTTTTTATAACCGCTCTGGTTCAGCCAGCGCCATAAATGCCTTGATCAGTTTCCTGTCACGCCGTTCCTTTATACATATCAGCGCTTCTTGCATCATCGGCACGGGTGCGGGTAGGTTTATCGCAAACAGCCGCTCGTCCCGCCCGAATTCAGCGGTCGAGACAAAGCCGATGCCGTTGCCCGCCGCCACAATTTCCCGCACAGCTTCGCGCCCTTCGGCCTCGATAGACGGGATCAACGTTACCCCTGCGCCCTGTGCCGCCTGCTCCAGCTTTTGGCGGGTTTTCGATCCTTGCTCGCGCATCACCAGCGAGCATTCCGCCAAATCCTGATACGTCATGTCGGTTTTGCCATTATGCACCCCGCCCTTTGCCGCAAACGCCAGCAACGGGGTCGCGCCCAGCGGCACCACCTCTAGATCATTTGCATCGGTCAACTCGCCCAAGACCCCGACATCGGCGTGATAGGCATAGAGCGCGTCTGTCACCTCTTGCGAGTTTCCGACCTTCAGGGATATCCGCACATTAGGGTGGCGCGTCTGAAAGGTGCGCAGTATCGGCGTGACGTGGTATGCGGAATCGACGATGACACGCAATGTTCCTGCAACCAGCGCGCGGGATTCAGTCAGGAAGTCCAGCGCCTGTTGCTCATAATCGAAAAGTCGATTGGTGATCTCTAACAACTGGAGGCCCTTATCGGTCAGCGAAACCTGCCGTTTGTG
Source organism: Profundibacter sp. (assembly GCF_056498605.1). Taxonomy (NCBI): domain Bacteria; kingdom Pseudomonadati; phylum Pseudomonadota; class Alphaproteobacteria; order Rhodobacterales; family Paracoccaceae; genus Profundibacter; species Profundibacter sp. The sequence continues at coordinate 3,255 of NZ_JBSMEZ010000152.1, read as the reverse complement.
GCGGTCAAACAGCAGGATGTCGTACTCATCCTCCAGTTTGCGTACCTGATCGGAAATGGCTGGCTGCGTTAGAAATAACGCCTCGGCGGCGCGGGAGAACCCACCGTGGACCGCAACATTGTGGAATGCGCGAAGTTGAACATATCGCATGGGGTCATCCTATAAATTAAAACGATACCTTGATCTAAAATAACGATTTTACATATGGAATGACAAGGGCCTATTCAGGGGGCGAAACGCACCACTTGCAGGGATAGAAAAATGCCTGAAACTGCCATAAAAATTACCCCGCCAAACATGGGCGAGCCTTATCTGCTCACCCCTGGCCCGTTGACCACCTCTTATGCCGTGAAACAGGCGATGTTGCGCGACTGGGGCAGCTGGGATGGCGAATTTCGCGTCGTCACCGCCGAGATGCGCAAAATGCTGCTGGATCTGATCAATGACACAGACGATGCATTTGATTGTGTGCCAATGCAGGGCAGCGGCACCTTTTCGGTCGAGGCGCTACTGGCATCATTCATTCCGCGTGATGGCAAGGTTCTGGTGCTGGCGAACGGCGCATATGGCAAACGTCTGGTGCAAACGCTGGAATATCTGGGCCGTGCCCATAGCGTGATCGACAAGGGCGATTATATGCCACCGCGCGGTGACGAGGTTACCGCCGCTCTACAGGCCGACCCCGAAATCACCCATGTTGTCGTGGTGCATTGCGAAACCAGTTCCGGCATCCTGAACCCGATCGCCGAAATCTCGCAGGCGGTTTATGCCGAGGGCCGCAAGCTGCTGGTTGATAGCATGAGCGCCTTTGGCGCCATCCCGCTGGATGTGACTGAAATCCGCTACGAGGCAATGGTATCTTCGGCCAACAAATGTATCGAAGGTGTGCCCGGTTTCGGCTTTATCATCGCCCGCAAGGACGAGCTGGAAGCCGCCAAGGGCCGCAGCCATTCCCTGTCGCTCGACGTCCATGCACAATGGGCCCATATGAACAAGACCGGCCAATGGCGGTTCACCCCGCCGACCCATGTGGTAGTCGCCTTCCTTGAAGCACTACGTGCCCATGTTGCCGAGGGTGGCGTGGCCGGACGGGGAAAACGTTACACCAACAACCGCGATGTGGTGGTTGTGGGGATGCGTGAACTGGGTTTTGAAACCTTGCTAAAAGACCGCTGGCTGTCGCCAATCATCGTGACCTTCTTTTGCCCCGCCAGCCCCGCCTTTGAGTTCGAGCGCTTCTATGAATTGATGAAATCCAAAGGCTTTATCATCTACCCCGGCAAGCTGACGGTCGCCGACAGTTTCCGCATTGGCTGTATTGGCCAGATGGATGGCGAAGTGATGCGCGCCGTCGTAGCAGCAGCTGCGGCAAGCCTGTCTGAAATGGGGGTCAACGATGCATCCCCGCCTGAATCTGCACTAATCGAGCGGGCCAAACTGGCCGCCTGAACCAACAACCTGACAAACGTAACGTGAAAAAAAAGGAAACCTTCATGTCTGGACCCTCTGAATACACTTTCTCTCGCACCTATCGTGGCAAAATCAAAGCAATGGTACTGGACTGGAGCGGCACATTGGCCGACGCCTATGTCATCGCGCCCGCCGTGGTTTTTGTCGAGGTTTTCAAATCGCAAGGCGTTGAAATTTCTATGGAAGAAGCCCGCGGCCCAATGGGTCTGCGCAAAGACATCCACATCAAGAAACTGACCGAAGATCCGGTGATCGCGGCGCGTTGGGAAACGATCAAAGGCAAGCCACCGACACAGGCCGATGTGGACGCTATGTTCGAAGAATTCGTTCCGGCGCAATTGGCCTGCCTGCCAAAATACACCGCGCTGTTGCCCGGTGTTAAAGACGCTGTAAACGGTCTGCAAAAGCAGGGCATCAAGGTTGGAGTTTCCACCGGCTTTACCCGTGTGATGGTTGACGTGTTGCTGAAAGACGTGATCGCCCAAGGCATCACACCTGATGCCACTGTGGCCGGTGACGAAGTGCTGAATGGTGCGCGCCCCGATCCACATATGGTGTTCAAAAATCTGGACCTGATGGGCATTGCCGATGTGAAATCCGTGGTCAAATGTGACGACACGGTTTCGGGTATCGGCGAAGCGATGAACGCTGGTTGCTGGGGTGTTGGTCTGGTGCGTTATTCCAACTACATGAACATCAACACGCTGGATGAAGAGGCCACATTGTCAGAGGCCGACATCGCCGCACGTATGGCCAAGACCCGCAAAATTCTGGAACAGGCCGGTGCGCATTATGTGATCGATTCACTGGTGGAATTGCCCGCCGTGATCGACGACATCAACGCACGTCTGGCACGCGGTGAAAAACCGTAAGCACAGTAATTAACGGCGGGGCCATTGATATTGGCCCCGCTATTTCTAGATTTCACTCCAGTCAGATGGCAGCGCAATACTCAGTTCGCTTGCCAGTTGGGTTAGAAATTCTTTCATCAAAACAATGCGCTGACGGGCAAGATATTTACCGCTATCCGTGTTCATCAGGGCCGGAAGCCGAAGAAGTTTCATCGGCCAGTGATCAATCGCAAAATTGCGATCATCAAGGTCGCGCGCTTGGGCAAACGGATCAGCCGCATCATATAGCGGGCGCCTCAAAGCAGCTGATACGACAAAGGTTCGGGCGATGCCGATAGCCCCCAACGCATCCAGCCGGTCCGCGTCTTGCAGTATCATCGCCTCAATCGTTTCGGGCGGGATGTTGGCAGAATAACTATGGGCGGCAATGGCGTGTTGAACCTGCGTGATTTCATCCCCCGTGTAGCCAAGACGTTGTAATACCGGTGCTGCCTTATCTGCCGAAAGGGTCGAGGATTTATACCGGTCCGTGTGGTCTTTGGGCAGGCTGACCAGATCATGCAGATAGGCTGTAGCGATCAGGATGCGAAGGTTGCCGCGTCCCTCGTTGTTGGCAATTTCACGGGCGTTCAGCCAGACACGATCAGCATGGGCCAGATCATGGGCTGTGTCGACCCCGTCGATATGGGTGCTTAATGCATGTCGCAGATCAGCCCGCAGGCTCGGCTCCGGTTCAGCCAATCTCGCCACCCGCATCGCCAACCTGACCGCGATGCAGCAGCACATGATCAAGGACCACGCAGGCCATCATTGCTTCGCCCACGGGCACAGCACGGATACCGACGCAAGGGTCGTGGCGGCCCTTGGTAATGATCTGGGTTTCCTCACCGGATTTGGTGCTGGTTTTGCGCGGGGTCAGGATGGAAGACGTGGG
>NZ_JBSMEZ010000151.1:0-7652 GCF_056498605.1 Profundibacter sp. | reverse complement strand
ACCGTGATGGAGGGCGCGCGTGACAATAACGTGCCGGGGATCGAGGCGGATTGCGGCGGGGCCTGCGCCTGTTCCACCTGCCACGTCTATCTGGATGCTGCCTGGGTGGAAAAGGTTCCGGCCAAGGACGCGATGGAAGAAGATATGCTCGATTTCGCCTATGAGCCTGACGAGGTTCGCTCGCGCCTGACCTGCCAGATCAAGGTAACCGATGATCTGGACGGGCTGATCGTGCATCTGCCTGTGAAGCAGATATAGGGATGTTGCGGGCGGCACTCATTGGTGGGGTGTTCGCCCTTTTTGCAGGGCCGGGGGGGGCCGCGCCCCAAGGGCACTGCATGGCCGTTAACGATGCTGGCGGGTGCAGCACCAAAGCTGTGAAAGATACTGAGGGCATCCTGCTGCCCGGCTTGCATGTGTATTACGGACAACCGACACGGCGCTATGACCACGGTATTCTGGGGGACGCGATTGAATGGGCGTGCCTGACCTATGTGCGCCAAGGATCGGCGGCACACGGCCCGTATATATTCGAGCAAATCACCCTACCCAAATCCCGCGTGTTCGAGGATATCGCACCGCGTCTGGTTGATCTGGACGGGGACGGGTCTGCCGAGATTATCGTGGTAGAAACCGATCTGAACAAGGGGGCGCAACTGGCGGTTTACGGATTGGTCGATCTGAAGCTGGTGAAAATCACCTCCACCCCTTTTATCGGCCGTAGCAACCGCTGGCTGGCCCCGATCGGCGCGGCTGATCTGGATGGGGACGGTTCTGTCGAAATCGCCTATATTGATCGTCCGCATCTGGCAAAGCTGCTGAAAATCTGGAGGTTCAAGGATGGCAAACTGACCCTTGTGGCGGAGCAGGGCGGGTTGACCAACCACCAGATCGGGCAGGACTACATTTCTGGTGGTATCCGTGATTGCGGGGCGGGGCCGCAGATGATCACGGCCAGTGCGGACTGGAAGCAGATCGTTGCTTCGGTGTTTGATGGTGAGGGAATTCGGAGTGCTGCAATTGGCAGGCACAAGGGGCAAAATTCATTCAGGCGGGCGCTGGATTGCCGGATGTAAGCAGGGCTGGCAACCCACGGCCTTGCTACATTAAGGGATTATTGAACTTGTATTGGTTCAAAACCACGTTCCCGCCTTTGATTTGAACCCCTTTTCTCCAATCTTTATCTTTGGTTAGAAAATCATACTCGGCGGCATAATCCCTGAATTTGTCATTTGTGACGGCAAATGATTTAGGCAAATGTGAAAGGGTTTCGATGATAAACTTGTCGGCTTGAGTTTGTCTGGGGGCAACGTAAATCTCGGTGGCTTTCAGGTCAAAAATAGCATGAAGTATATGGATCGAGAACGGCGCGCCTCTCAAAAACTCGCCATTCTTGCGAAGTGTGAAATAGATATTGGCATCGAAAAAACATACGATCCGGTAACCATCTGCCCTTAGCTTTTGAACAAGGGTTTTCAGGGGGTGCGCTCCGACACTGTGGTCCAGCCCGAAATGGTAGACATTGCTCCCATCAAATATGGCGGTTTTGTCTGCCAGTATCAGGGACTTCATAAAGCCTTGTTGATCGGCATGTAAAAGGAAATGTTCGCTTTTGCGATTTGCTTTGCGATTTGCAAAAAATGAAAAGGCAAAAACCAGAACACAAAAGATCATGGCTGAAAGCCCCCAAACGGGGTCGTGCGAGGCCCGCCAAAACAAAAAGCCTATGATTGCGGAAATGAGAACCGCTAATGCGTATTTTACTGGGGTTCCATCCTGTTGGTTTGTCAGCTTGTCACCGAGTGTGATGGGTGTTCCCGTGTCGCCTGTCAAAAGCTGATCTTTCCTTCAGTGCAAATATTCAATGCCTACAACGCCCGCCAGCCGATATCGCGCCGGCAAAACCCCTCGGGCCACGCCACGCCATCGACCATTCTATAAGCCCGTTCCCGCGCCTCAGTCAAACTGCTGCCCCGCGCGGTGATGTTCAACACTCGTCCACCTGTTGCAACGATATGCCCGTCCCGCATGCCCGTGCCTGCATGAAACGTCATATGCGAGGAATCCTCGGGCAGCCCCTCAAGCCCGCCAATCACGCTGCCTTTTTCATACCCCGCCGGATAGCCATTAGCCGCCATTACAACGCTTAACGCGTGATCATCGGCCCAGTTCACCTGTGCCTCGGCCAGTCGTCCCTCGGCGCAGGCTTGCAGCAGGTCAAACACCTGCGCCCCCAGCCGCATCATCAACACCTGACATTCCGGATCACCAAAGCGCACGTTGTATTCCACCAGTCGGGGTTGGCCGTCCTTGATCATCAACCCGACAAACAGGATGCCCTGAAACGGCATGCCGCGCCGCGCCATTTCGGCCATTGTCGGGCGCACAATTTCGTCCATTGTTTTGGCGATCACGGCATCGGTCATCACCGGCGCGGGCGAATAGGCGCCCATGCCGCCGGTGTTCGGGCCTTTATCGCCATCAAAGGCGCGTTTGTGGTCTTGGGCTGTGCCCATCGCCAGCACGTCTGTTCCGTCGCACAACACAAAGAACGACGCCTCTTCGCCCTCCATGAATTCCTCGATCACCACCTCGGCACCTGCCATGCCAAATTCGCCGCTGAACATATCGTCAATGGCGGCTAGAGCTGTGGCTTGATCCATCGCCATGATCACGCCTTTCCCCGCCGCCAGCCCATCGGCCTTAACAACAATGGGCGTGCCTGTGGCCCGCACATATTCCTTGGCCTGCTTGGCATCTGTAAAATGCCCATAATCCGCTGTGGGCGCATTGACGGCGGTGCATATTTCCTTGGTGAAGGCCTTGGATGCCTCTAGCTGTGCCGCCGCCTGACTGGGACCAAAGCACAGCACGTTCGCGCCACGCAGACGGTCGGCCACGCCAACAGCCAGCGGAGCCTCTGGCCCGATAATCACGAAATCCACAGCGTTTTCGGTGGCAAAATCCACCACCGCGCCGCCATCCATAATGTCGAAATCCGCGCATTCCGCGATCATCGCTATGCCTGCGTTTCCGGGGGCTACAATCAGCCGGTCACACTTGGGGTTCTGTTTCACCGCCCACGCCAGCGCATGCTCGCGTCCGCCACTGCCCAGAATAAGGATGTTCATTTGCGCCCCCCGCTTGGCCTTTGCATAGGGGCGTTCTAAGGTGGGCGCAGTGATTAAACAAGCGAGCAGATATGTCCGACCTGATTGATGATCCGATAGAGGGTGAAAACGCCCCCGAATTCACTGTCTCCGAAATATCGGGCGCGGTGAAAAAAACCATCGAGGGCGCGTTTGGACGTGTGCGGGTGCGCGGCGAGGTGGGGCGCATTTTCAAGGCGCGTTCGGGGCATTTGTATTACGACATCAAGGATGACAAAAACGTGCTGGCCTGCACCACATGGAAGGGGCAAGTGTCGCAATTGTCGGTGGTTCCTGAAGAGGGGCTGGAGGTGATCGTCACTGGCCGTTTGACCGCTTTTGGGGCACAATCCAAATATAACCTGAACGTTGATATGGTCGAGGTCGCGGGCGAAGGTGCTTTGATGGCGATGCTTGAGAAGCGCAAGAAAGCCTTGGCCGCCGAAGGGTTATTTGCGCCTGAGCGAAAGCAAAAACTACCCTATCTGCCCGAAGTGATCGGAGTGATTACTTCGCCATCGGGGGCGGTGATTCAGGATATCCTGCACCGCCTGCGCGACCGGTTCCCGCGCAAGGTGCTGATCTGGCCTGTGGCGGTTCAGGGCAAGCAATGCGCCCCTGAGGTGACCCGCGCGATTGAAGGGTTTAACGCGATGACCCCAGGCGGGGCATTACCACGGCCCGATCTGTTGATCGTGGCGCGGGGTGGTGGATCGATCGAGGATCTGTGGGGGTTTAACGAGGAAAACGTTGCCCGTGCGGCTGGCGCGTCCGATATCCCGCTGATTTCGGCAGTGGGGCATGAAACCGACACCACATTGATTGATTTTGTGTCCGACCAACGTGCGCCAACACCGACAGCGGCGGCCGAACTCGCCGTGCCTGTGCGTCTGGAACTGCTGGCATGGGTCGATGATCAGGACGCCCGCCTGACCCGCGCGGCGACGGGTGCTGTGGATCAACGTAAACAGCGCCTGCGCGATCTGGCCCGCGCCTTGCCCAACCTCGAGACGCTGCTGGACAGCCCGCGCCAACGGCTTGATCGTGCGTCTGAACGGTTGCCCGCCGCCCTGACCCGCGCGGCACAGGTCAAGCGCCTGCGACTAAGCGAGGCCAGCGGCAGTTTGCGACCGGCGGCCTTGGGGCGATTGCTCTCTGATGCTAAAACTAAATTTTGGGACCGCGCCGCTCGCCTGAAGCCAGAGTTGCTGGCCCGTGACACCGACCGGAAGAAAACCAACCTTGCCCAGATTACGGGTCGTCTCGTGCGCGTTTCGCAAGGGCAGGTCGAGGGTTGGCGCAATCGCATGGACGCGCTGGAACGTATTCGCCAAACGTTGGGGTATGAGGAAACGCTGAACCGTGGCTATGCGGTGGTGCGTGGTGATGGGGATGTGGTAACGACCAAAGCCGCAGCCAGAAAAGCCTCAGTATTGGAAATTCAGTTTCAGGATGGCCGCTACAAAATCGGCGCACCCGCTCCCCGAAAGGCCAAACCAAAGGAAACGCCGCCGGATCAAGGCTCGCTCTTCTAGGCTTCTTTTTCGCTTAAATATCCCCCGCGTGGAGCGCATATAATCTCTTGTCTACCTCTACAGGTTACACCCCGATTTCGGGCCCCAGACACACCATCGGCTTGTCGCTTTGCTTGACCTCGAACAAGGTGCTTAGGTCTGGATCATTCTCGAATTGTGCCACCAGCCCGTCGTCACTTTGATAAAATGACCAGCACTGCGGTTCGGGATCATCCTCGTAAACAAAGCAGATCAATTCGCCGTCCTGATACCAGCTGCCCTCTTTGCACTGCCCTTCCAGAAATGACCAACGCACACGGCGGTTTGGCAGGTATTCCTCGGCGCCATATGTGGTGCCGTCATATCCGAAGTAGAGGGTCTTGCCTTGGGAGTAGGCTTCAAACGCGTCGGCGTCCATCAGGGTTTGTGCGGTCAGCGGGCTGCTGGCCAGCAGAGCGATCAGTAAAAGGGGACGGGTGCGTTTTAGCATAGCGTATTTCTGGCAGGTTTCTCTTGTTAATACCAGTGCCGCGTTCGGCGGTTGGCACGGGGTCGCGCAACAGAGCATTCTGAACGGCCATTTGTTGCGTGGCCAGTTCTGCGCGGTTCTGCCAATGGGCCACAAGCGGGTCCATGACGCGCCGCCAAAGACGCGGGTATAGCGCGACAACCGCCATCACCGGCAGGCTGCGCGGCAGGCTCGGGGCCTGATCCGGGGTGGGCAGCGTCAGCGCCGGATAGGGTTTGGCGGGGTGCGCGTGATGGTCGGAATGGCGCGGTGCTGCCAGCATCAGATAGTTGGAAAACCAGTGCGGTGCGTTCCATGAGTGCTGGATGTCAATCGGCTCCAGCTTGCCATTTGGTAAGGTGAGGCGGCGCAGTCCGTAATGCTGCACGTAATCCGAGAGCAACAGTTGCACCTGCGCGTAAGTGGCAAGCGCGATCAACGCCAGCGCACCACCCCCGCCGCCGATAACAATGGCCACCACCATGCTGGTGATCGCGCCTGCGGCATAGGTGTAATAGGGGTGGCTAAACCGCGAGGGTTTTGTGCGCTTCATTTGCAGACGAGCGCTTTCCATTTCAAACCCTGCACGGGCCGACCCGATCCACGCACGTCTTGCGAACGTATAAAACGATTCGCCCAGTTCAGCTGAATTCGGGTCATTATTTGACGCCGCAAACCTGTGGTGGATCAACGGATGTGCCGAGGTATGATGCCCGAACAGCAGCGAAATATAGACCCATTTTCCAAGGTTGAATAGCCGTTTGTCGGCCCGGTGGATCAACTCGTGTGCATTGGAGTTGCTGACCTGACCAAAGAATAGGCCAGAGGCAATGAACAACCCTAGGGTGCTGAAAAAGCCAAGTGTTGGATTGGATGACATTGCCCAAACGACGAGTGCCAATAACAAAAAATGCGAGACAGCCAGAGCGATCGATAACTTGTCCGCTGCGGGGAATTCCCGCTCTGGCTGTGTCGGGTCACTGGCGATGTTCACCAGTTCATCGAGCGTAAATGTGAACACCGTGATGTAGGATAAGGCAAGCACCACCCACCATCCGCCAAACACGGCCGCCAATGCGATCAACGGGATCGGCAGGAAACTGGCAATCGCAAACATTGCCATTCGGTATGTCATTAAATTCGTCATCAGGCGACCATATCACATCCACTTACAAGCTATTGTAAATAAAACGAAAACAGATTGTTTCCATCCCGCAAACGCTGGAACGCAGCATTTATCATGGCCACTATGGGATATGACACGTTAGGGTCCGGTTAAAACCCTGCAGCTGGATACAGAGATGAACCACAGACCATATACCACCCGCGCAATCATGGTGCCCCATGCTTAGTCCCGCTGCGTTATTTGCCTTGGGTGTGTCCGCTGCGGTGATGTATTTACCGCGCACGGGCGGGCGCATCAGGTGGGCGCGCTCTATCCGCAAAACCGTTCCCGTGACGTTGTTTGCCTTGGCTGCCTTTAGCCAAGGCGCGCCGGTTTTTCTGACGGTGGCACTGGGGCTAAGCGCCGTCGGTGATTTTGCCCTATCACGATCCGGGACAAAGGCCTTCTTGACTGGCATGATCGCGTTTGCCGCAGCGCATCTGGCCTATATCGCCTTGATGGTTGGCATCGGCGCAACTCTGCACGCCTCGCAATGGTCCATTATAGTCCTGATGGTTGCATTGGGTCTGTCGACCGAATGGTGGCTGCGCCCGCATACCGGCGCACTAAAATGGCCGGAGCGGGCCTATGTCGGGATCATTCTGGCAATGGGGCTGACCGCTTTGGGTTTGCCAGATGTCAGGTGGGTCGCCCTGTGTGGTGCGCTGTTGTTTGTGGCCTCAGATCTGATCCTGTCGATTGAAACCTTTGTGCTGCCTGACGATCACAAGGCGCGTAAACTGGCGACCAAGGCGGTCTGGATTACCTATATTGCCGCCCAGATCGGCCTGTTCTGGGGGCTGGGGGCGGTATAACTTGTGCACGTCCCCCTTCCATCCGGCGCACAGGTGCAATAGTTGAGTATGGAACACTAAGGGTTGCCCGCGATGTCATTCTTCAAGAAGCTTAAAAACCGTCTATTCAAATCCTCGTCCAAGCTGGAAAAAGGGCTGGATGAAATCGTCGAGGATGGCGGCGAGGAAGAACTGGTTGACGAAGCGCCGGTGATCGAGGAGCGTCTTCCAGAGCCAGAGCCAGAGGCGCCTGCGGGCACTCCGGTAGAGCCTGATCCCGTTGAAGAACCGGAATCTGTTGAGGAGGTGACCGAGGAAATCGTCGAGGCGGTTCCCGAGAGTGCGGAAGAACCCACGACTGCGGCTCTTGACGTGCCTGCGGTTGAAGAGGTTGTTTCACCTGAACCTGAACCTGAACCTGAACCTGAACCTGAACCTGAACCTGAACCTGAACCTGAACCTGAACCTGAACCTGAACCTGAACCTGAACCTGAACCTGAACCTGAACCTGAACCTGAACCT